>JABUEV010000246.1 GCA_013314865.1 Bacteroidales bacterium
GAAGCCATTAATGACTGCAGGATGCTGGCCAAAGTCAGGAGTACAGTTTACCATTCCAAGCACCTTTATGAGGCGCTTTATCCTGTTCAGAGTTCCCAATTGTGTCTGAATAGTTGACAGCATGGCAAGGCCAACCTGCCGGGCAGCCTGCCTGCCTGCTTCAAGATCCAGGTCATCTCCAAGCCGACCTTTTATCAGGGAACCGTCTGCTTTTAACGGTCCCTGACCTGATACATACAGATGATTCCCGATGACCAGCACTGGCTTATAGACTCCTACGGGTTTGGGTGCTGGCGGAAGAATAATGCCCAGATCATTGAGTCGTTTATCAATATTTGTTTCCATGAAGAATTAGTGTTTAAGGTTGAAAGGTTAATAAGTTGAAGTGTTAAAAGGTTATTATGCTGATTGTCTGTATGTGTTCTACATAAAAAAGCTTTCATTTTTTTGAGGCCATAATGCAACTTAGTGATTAAATACATGTCTTTATTCACCGGTAAAATAATTCTTTTTACAGATAATTAACGATAATTTATCTATAAAAACTTTGTAAACTGAAAAAGTTTTCACATTTTTGTGCGCATTATTTTAAGGCATGAATTACAGGCAAAGAATAGTAGAAGAGGCTGCAATAATGTTCCGCACTTATGGTATAAGGGCGGTTACTATGGACACGCTTGCTTCGAGTCTGGGTATATCCAAAAGAACAATTTACGAAGTTTTTAAAGACAAGGATGAGCTTTTAAAAGGCGTGCTTCAATGGATGCATGAAAAACAGCGTGAAATAATGGTGCGGATTTTTAATGAATCAGAAAATGTAATTGATGCTGTTTTTAAAATGCTTGATACGATGAGTGATCATTTCAGCAAGATGAGCCCAGCCTTCATTATGGATTTAAAAAGGTTCAAGAAGGATATTCTTGTAAATATCAAGGAGATAAATGAAATGCCGTATTACCAGGCTAACACTGAAATACTGGAAAGAGGCATCAGGGAGGGTCTTTTCAGGGAAGATATTGATCTCAATATTACGAACAAATGTCTTTTTGAGGTAGCCCGTTTGACCAATGACAGGGAGCTTTTTCCCCCGGATGATTTTATGAGCAGGGACGTTGTAAGGAATTTTTATATTAATTATCTGAGGGGGATCTCAACACCAAAGGGTCTTGAACTAATAAACCGCTATGAGAAAGCGAGATTGTAGAACAAATAAACCGAAAAGAAAACTTAATAACATAAATATTATGAAGCACAATTATTTGGCGGCGTTATTTTCAATGATGTTTTTCAGCAGGTTAGTTGCCGGAGCGCAGGAGCCGGTTACTGAGCTAAGGTTATCGTTAAAAGATGCTCAGAATTATGCTCTTGAAAACAATAAGATGATTCTGTCTGCAAAGGCTGACGTTCTTGCCTCAAGAGCTGCGATTTGGGAAACAATTTCGGCAGCGTTGCCGCAAGTTAACGCTTCCGGATCGTTTACCGACAACCTTAAGCTTATGACCACTCTCCTGCCTGGTGAATTTTTCGGACAGCCGGGAGTGAAAATTCCCGTAACGTTTGGTTCCCAGTTCAACTCCAGTGCATCAGTTCAGGCATCACTTGTTTTATTCAGTGCGCCTTTGTACATAGGAATTGAAACCACAAAGCTTGCAAACAAACTCAGTGAGGAGAACCTCAGGAAATCGGAACTTGATACCCGGGAGGCAGTCACTACAGCGTATTATCTGATACTTGTTTCTGAAAAATCGCTTGAAATTCTTGAAAAAAATATTGCGAATCTCAATGAGACACTAAGGTCAACAAGAGCAATGTATAATGCAGGTATGGCTGAGGCGACAGATGTTGACCAGATGGTTTCAAACGTGAATATGGTGGAAAACAGCAGAAGCTCGCTTGAAAGGACAATAGAGCTGAATTACAATCTGCTCAGGTTCCAGCTCGGAGTTGACGCCGGAACAAAGATTATTCTTACTGAAACACTCGAGAGTCTTACCAATGAAATAAACGTTGAAGCTCTACTTTCACAGGATTTTGACATTTCCCGTAATGCTGATTACAAACTTATAGAAGGACAGGAGGTTATGCAGTCTTTAGCCCTTAAAGCACAGAAGGCATCCGTATTACCCACACTGGCAGGCTATTATAACTATGGAACTAACGGAATGGGAGACAAACTAAATGACTTGAGGTGGTTTCAGAATTCTGTGGCTGGACTGCAGGTGTCGGTGCCGATTTTCGCCAGCGGTGAAAGGTATGCAAAGATTAGGAAAGCCAGAATTAACCTGGAAAAGGTACAAACCACAAAGGACATGGTGGCAGAACAGCTTAGGCTTCAGGAAAAACAGCTGAGATTTAATCTTGTAAATGCTAATCTTCAGTATAAAAGCCAGAAAGAAAATGTTGAAGTGTCGAAAAGGATTTACCAGAGCACAGAGAATAAATTCAGGCAGGGAATGGCTTCAAGTCTTGACCTTACTCAGGCCAACAGCCAGTATCTGCAGGCTGAAAATAATTATTTGTCAGCCCTCATGAACCTTCTGCAAACAAAGGTAGCCCTGGATAAACTATTGAATAATAACATGTAATTAACAAAACACAATATTAAACTGATGAAATACTTTAAAGCAATTCCGTTCATAATGATAGGCAGTTTGATGGTTTCATCCTGCTCTTCAGAAAAAATCAATGAAAGAAAAGCGGCCCTCGCGTCCAGCACTGCTGCTGAGAGGCCGATTGTGCCTGTAAAGACAATGGCAATCTCAAAGACAAGAATATCAAGAACAATTGACTACACAGCGACTGTTCTTCCCTATGAGGAGGTAAATGTCGTTCCTTCAACCCCCGGCAGGATCGAAAAGATTTATGTTGAAAAGGGAGACAGGGTATCTAAGGGGGATAACCTTTTTCTGATGGACAGGTCACAATTGTATCAGCTTAAGCTCCAGCTTGCCAGCCTGGAGAAAGACCTTTCACGGCTTGATACCCTTTTGAAGGCGGGCAGTGTAAAACAGCAGACTTATGATCAGACAAAAACCCAGTATGAAGTGCTGAAGACAAATGTCGAGTTTATGGAGCAGAATACCCTGATGAAAGCTCCATTTTCAGGCATAGTAACAGGTAAATATTTTGAAGATGGCGAGATGTACTCAGGTACACCTACCACATCTACCGGAAGGTCAGCAATAGTCACACTGATGGAGATCAATCCGCTGAAAGTCACAGTAGCCATTTCTGAACAATATTATCTTCTTGTAAAGAAAGGTATGAGGGCGGTTATCACTTCCGATGTTTACGGGGGAGAAGTATTTACAGGAACAGTGTTCAGGAAAGCTCCTACTGTAAATCCTGTTACAAGATCTTTTGAAACAGAAATTGAGCTTCCAAACAGGAATGACCTGCTGAAACCAGGAATGTTTGTCAGAGTTTCGATGGAACTGGGTGATGTTGAGACCTTCGTTGTTCCGGCAAACACAGTTCTGATGCAGGAAGGTACTAATATAAGATATATATACCTGGCCAAAGACGGAATCGCAAATCGGGTGGAAGTCAAAATAGGCAAAAGGTTTGATGACAGCCTTGAGCTGATTTCAGATGTCCTGAAGGAAGGCGACCAGCTAGTAACAGAGGGACAATCACGTCTTCTTCCTGGAGACAGAATTAATATTGTAAAATAATTCAGAATATTCAATAAAAAGAAGATGAGTATATATAGCAACTCCGTAAAAAGACCTGTAACTACGATACTTATTTTTGTAGCGTTGATGGTTATAGGGCTATATTCCCTTTCGAGGCTTCCTGTGGACCTCTATCCCGAGATTGAACTGCCTTTCATTTCGGTTGTGACTACTTATCCAGGTGCAAGCGCCTCTGATATTGAAAGTAATATAACACGCCCTGTTGAAGATGCTCTGAACTCTGTCAGCAATCTGAAGGAGCTTACTTCCACATCCAGCGACGGATTATCTGTGGTCTTCCTCAGTTTTGAATACGGGTCAAATCTTGATGAGGCAATGAATGATATACGGAGCAACCTGAACTTTGCCTCGAGGTTACTGCCCGATGAAGCCGAAGACCCGACGATAATCAAGTTCAACTCAAGCATGATGCCGATAATCTTTTATGCCATCACCGCAAATGAGAGTTATGAGGGTCTTGAAAAAATACTTGATGAAAAAATTGTAAACCCGCTTAACAGGATTGAAGGGGTAGGAAATGTTTCACTTTCAGGTGTTCCAGGCAGAAGGATATATGTGGATATCGATCCGAGAAAGATGGAAGCCTATAATCTGACAATAGAGCAAATAGGTAATATACTCAGGGCTGAAAACATCAATATGCCGGCAGGATCGCTGGAAATGGGGCAGAATGATTATGCGCTCAGAATCCAGGGAGAATTTCCTGAAAGTGATGTGCTGAAAAACATAGTGATCAGCAATTACAATGGCAATACAATCTATCTCAGGGATATTGCAGAAGTTAGGGATACCATCAGGGAATCAAAGCTTGACACCAAGATAAACGGAAAAAGGGGGATGGGCCTCTATGTTCAGAAACAATCGGGATGAAATACGGTAAAAGTCACCCGCGAAATCGAAAAAACTCTTGAACAGCTAAAAAAAGAGCTTCCTCCTGATGTAAAAATAGAACTTCTGTTTTCAAGTGCATCATTCATAAAGGATTCAATAAACAATCTTTCAGAAACTCTTTTATATGCTGCAATATTTGTCGTGCTGGTAGTCCTTATCTTTCTTGGCAGGTGGAGGGCGACATTTATAG
>JABUEV010000247.1 GCA_013314865.1 Bacteroidales bacterium
CTGCAGATGGATCCGGATCATTCTGGCAGAAAGGTGAACCTGTGTAGCTGAATTTTGCCGAAGGAACTGTAATGTTTACCGTTCTTGCATCTGATGTCCCGCAGTCATTTGTAGCAGTTACACTTAAGGTTCCGCTGGTTGCATCCGGACCAAAATCAACTGAAACAGAATTCCCGGAACCATTTATTGTATGACCTGAACCGCTGTAAGACCAGTTATATGTTACTCCGGGAACATAAGGCACAGTATAAACATAACCAGTTACTCCCTGACAAGCCTGAAGAGGAGCAGAGGTAAATTCACCGGGAGTTGAAGCAACAACAGGAAATGAAATAGTTACATCGTCACTGGAAAAACATGGGCCATTACTTATTGTCCACCGGAGGGTATAGCTTGTACCAAGTGCTCCGCTAAAGGCAGTATTGTATTCGGTACTGTTTGTGAATGATCCGCCTGCTCCGCTTATAATGGTCCATACACCCTGATACGGAGAGGGATCATTCCCTTCAAGCACGGTTGATGAGATTCCGCAGAAAGACTGATCTGCTCCGGCTGATGAGGCTGTTGGAGTAGCATAAACAATAATTGCTGTAGCATCCACGACACCTGTCCGTGAGCCATTATTATATCTGAATCCGGTAAGGCGATACGATCCGGGGACAGGAGTCGGCAGTACATAAGGCAAAGATGTAATGGTAACATCAGGTTGTGCTATTTCATTTACTGTATAGCTCAGAATATAATTAAGATTAATCGGGCTGAATGATACTATATTGACCGGAATCCCCAAATCACCGCAAACTGGTCCTTCCGGAGCCAGTGAAGCACGGGCCAGCGTTCCGGAAACGCTGGCAGTTGTGAAATATCCTGGAGAGGTATTAATTATCACATTAACTGAAGTTTCAACCAATCCGTTGTAATTATTTCCGGATGCTGACGATGCAATTTCCTGCCAGTTGTTATCAATATATTCAGCGACACGCATATCAGCCAAACCATTTACTGTCATAAGAGGAGTCAGGTCACTCAGAGGATCCCACCCGATGGTGATTTTTGCTGTGGCTGTTGCTGATGCTGTCACACTCCAGTATTCAAGTGTATTACAAACCTCAAGAGGAATAAGAAGAGATGTTGCGGTAGGATTTGGTCGAAAATATTCGGCAGTTATTGCTGAAATACTGCTGGTTGTATTGGTTATAGAGAAAATGTGGCTTTTGACTGTCTCTCTTCCTAATGGATAGATGAATGAATCACCGCTAAATATATATTTCGTAAATGGCCCGCTGATATACGAATCTGAATCGCCGCCTTCCGGCACTACTGAAGAGGTCGAAATATCAGTATTGACCAGATTGACTGCAGAAGATGTATATATTACACCACTGGTTAAAAGTAGCTGATTTTTGACTTCAATCATACCTGCTGTTTCTATCTCAAGACCTGAAGGATTATTTATTTCAAGATTATTAAATCCATTGGAGCCTGTAAAATTACCAGTAGGTCCGCCCAATGTTTGTTTTGATGTTCCTTCAAAGACTACCGTTGCTGACGGTGCATCACCAGTCCCGCTATTAAATGTACCTGAATTATACCTTTCCATCGTCCCTCTAACCTTGATTCTCCTGTTATTGACACTATTATCAAGCTGAGGTCCGTCAATCAAAAGTCTTTTACATATAGTAAGGTCATTGTTAGGAATAACCCGAACACCTGTTCCGGTAAGAAATAAATTAGGCACTGAACTAAACAGGGTTGCAACAATTGTATATGTTCCGGAACCGCCATACTCAAGTACACCATTTGAGTTACAATTCAAGAAATCTGTATAGATACCACCGGGCAGATTACCATTCTCCATGTAAATTTTACCATTGCCTTTAACATATCCAAGATTATGTCCGAAGGTTGGGGAAGCAATTCTCAACTCGTTATTTATTGTAGTGTTGAGTGAAGAAATATAATTTCTGTCTGTTGTTACAATATGGTTAATAATAACGTTGCATCCTCTTGGCCCTCCTGAAGGACAAGGAGGAGAGGATCCTACCGGGCTCCAGATAGCCTGATCAGACCAGAACCCGTTTGAGTTTGTCTGATATACCGGCACCTCATCAGGTAATGAAGCAACGCAAGCTGCAGTATAATCACCACTTAGCCCGTTTGTGCCCGTATAATTGAAATTTATTATGTTATTATTTTCATCTACATTATCTGTTGAAGGTCCGGATGGAGCCTTTTCCCAGATAACTCCGGGTAACAATAGCCTGCTTGCTACAAAATCACTTTCTGTACCAGAAACATCGGATTGCTGGTATAACAGATCCAGATTATAACTAAAACCTGACAACCCTGAACTTTCAATTTGCCAATAATAACTCAGTGAATTGGCCGGATCGGTTACATTGGGATGAAAGTCATCGACCGGATTGACTCTGATTGAACCCACGGAAGAAGTTGCAGTAATTGAAAAAATCGCAGGTGTATATTTGCCTGTCACTCCTGAAGGGAAGGTAAATGACTGTGGTGAAGCAGTAAAATACTTTAAAATTCCCCTACTGCTGGCAACACCGTCCGATTTAATCATCCTGGCATTGCTGAACGGAGCACCCTCTATCGAACTGTTTTGTCCGAGTGTGAGCTGAAAACTGCTGATGTCGAGGATTCCCAGACTGAGCACAAGGTTATTCTGAACAATGATATCACTGTTTAAAATTGCACCCATGGAATTATTAAGAACAAGCCTTCCGAAGGAGCCTGTTCCCGTAATCATTTGCTGAGCAGTACCTTGAAGAACCACGCCGCCTGTGATATTATCATCGAGGTATGCTCCGTTATTTGTCAGCGAACCGTTAAGAACTGCCTGAATGGCATTAAGGATAAGATTGCCGGTTGATATTTCAAGATTACTATAAATTGTAAAGCTTCTGTTAATTGTAAGAGAAGTAATCGGTGAAACGACGAGGTCATAAAAATCAGTCACTGATGAGCCGGTTACATTTTGCATCAGTCCGTTAAAAATTGTCTTGTTTGTTCCGTAAACATAGGTACCTGAATTGTTGAAGTCGCCCTTGAGTGAGACATTTTTACTGTTTGAGTTAAAAATACTTTGATTGTTGCTCAATGTAAGAGATCCACTAAGATTTAGAGGGCTTACTAACAGGCTTAGGGTGGCTGTTCTGACAGTCGGATTAGTTTTACCGGAAATTGTCAGATTATTGAGAGAAATATTTGCATCAAGAAGATATGATTGCACAGCATCAATTGTAGGTCCGGTGGCAGGAACCTGGGTGAAGTAGATTGTTCCTCCGCTGACAGAACCTGTGGAAGGCCTGAGGTATAGGTCACCAAAAGTTGTTCCTCCGCCTCTGACTATTGTCAGTGTACCACCTGTCATAGTGAATTCACTCCCGGCATTTAAAACCTCAAGTTTTGCTTTTGAAAGGGTTGGATTATTACCGTAGATAATTACATTTCCTCCTGATTGAGTATACTTTAAGACTCCATTGTTAGATGCTACAGGCCTCCGTATCTGCCCTGTTACATAGAGATTTCCTGATTGTATTTCAATTGAAGAGGCTCCGCTACCTGAGTATTCAATATCAGCGTTATTGGCAGTATTGCCGGCCGGTCCCACATATACATTGCCGCCTCCTGTTAATATGGTAAGTTTGCCGTCAAGGTATAGGACCTTGTTATTTGCAGCGCTATTTGCAATATATACATTAGAAGGAGTGTTCAATGTCAGACCTGCAGTAGCCGGAATGGTGAAATTCGTCCCCTGTGAAATATTAAAATTACCAGTCCTTTCATAAATTAAGGTGCCATTTTGTAAAGTCAGCCAGTTGTCACTAAGTGTCGTAAGAGTTCCTCCAATATTCCATGTGAGGGTTGTCTCCCGGGAATTGCCCTTGTTGACAGTGACATTATTGAAGACTGTCACCGGGGTAGTGCTTAAGGCGGGATTATTTGTAAGAACGGTTGAGGTTTCTCCAGTAAAAATAACATTGCATACCGATGTGCCATTTTTAAACCTCATTAAGCTTGGAGTCCCAAGGGGTGCAGTGCTGTTATCAGAATTGTTGTAAATATTGCCTCCAACTGACATTATATTGTTGGTGGTTGAGCCCCATACGTCAATTCCTGCGCCTGGTGCAATAAATACATCCCCGTTAATATTTATCTGCTGAAGCGTAGCTCCGTTGGCGATAAAGCCGAAACTTCCTCCAAACACATTAAGATTCCCATGAACATTTACTGTTTTAACAACAATAGTTCCATATTCTCCGCTCCAGCTCATCGCCAGCCATGCATCGGCATCAGATCCCATACAGATGAGATCTCCATATATAGTCACAAGTGGAATATTAGGCATTATTATGTTGGAACCCCTTAATGGAGTCAGTATAACCGTGCCGTAACTGTTTGCATTGGAGGGCATGATATAATATGTTGAAGACTGAGGATTTATTGTATAAAACTCAGTAATGCCTTCATTGGCATTAAAATCGGAAAAATCTCCGGATGGGAATACAAATGACTCAGGACTGTCGAAGTTAGAAGCATCTCTGGTAGTTATCCTTATTTTACCGTTTCCGTTTGGATGTGAAATCACGGAGCCAAAATAACTGCCCGGGTTATTTTGGATATCAAGAACTGAGCCAGTTTCAATCATCAAATTGGCACAGCTTACTACTGATTTATTCCTCTGATAATATGAAGCTGCAGGATTAGTATTATTTACCGGGAAGGGAGGAGATTCATTAAAAAGATAAATT
>JABUEV010000248.1 GCA_013314865.1 Bacteroidales bacterium
ACTGTCACAATGCAAAAAAGAACTCCCCCTGCCAACCTGCCTTTGAGTGCAGGTTCCTCGCGGAGCTCGGAAGACAGGCGAAAGTCAAAAAGGACTCTCCTTTTTCATCCTGCTTTTAAGTACGGGTTCCTCGCGGAGCTCGGAAGACAGGCGAAAGTCAAAAAGGACTCTCCTTTTTCATTCTGCCAGCAAGTGCAGATTCCTCGCTTTGCTCGGAATGACAGGCGCGTTTTTTTATGGGGAGGCAAAGGAAAAAACAGCGGCGCGGCCACGCGCCGCTGTTTTTTCCTTTTTCCCTTTCTATTTTCCCTCGCTGTCATTCCGAACGAAGACCCGTAAGGGTCGGAGTGAGGAATCTGTGAACACTTCCACAATGCAAAAAATTCAGTCCTTTTCAATAAGGGAGATTCTAATTTTAGGGTCGAAGTGAGGAATCTTGGAATCTTGGAACCGAACCCGACACTCTGTCGGGTGAGCTCGGCGAAGCCAATCTTGAAATCTTGGAACATTCAACCCTTCAACCCTGAACTATTTTAATTCATATTTGGTAAAACCAACTATTATACATATCTTAGCGGCCTCAAATTTTAAAACAAACAAAAATGCACAAAGGAACAGTAAAATTTTTCAACGTAACAAAAGGATTCGGATTTATCAGAGACGCAGAATCAGATAATGAGTATTTTGTTCATGCTACCGGCTTGATTGACAAGATTTCGGACAATGATGAAGTAACATTTGAACTTGCAGAAGGTAAAAAAGGAATTAATGCAATAGAAGTAAGACTTGCTTAAGAATTAATTGCATAAGTTACATAACATGGCGGCGATCGGGGATCGCCGCCTTTTTTTTTTTAGTATTTTGAAGTTATTGTCTGATTCGGAACATGTATAAAAAACCTGCAGGATTTGGGATCCTGCAGGGTGACAAAAAAGCCTTAAATGCAGCAGCCTGGTGTTTACTTTTTTTCGGCTTTCTTGGCTTTCTTTTCAGCACGCTTTTCTTTGAGGGATTTCGTCGGCTGCTTTTTTACTTTTGCTTGTGCCTTTGATTTCTCGTGTGACATGTCTGAAATTTTAAAAATTAAACGAAAGCATTCAAAGATAAATAAACATTTAAACCGATAATTGTTAATTTATTAACAGTTGCCGTTATATTTTGAAGAATGAAGCTGATTCCCTGTCGAGATACCACTCTTCAGTACCATAGGCAGGCTTGACAAATGATGCCGGATATAGCTTGTTTTTCGGTCCGGGTGACAGAATATTACTGACAATCTCTGCCTTATTCTTACCTGTGACCATAAAGATAATCCTTCCGGAGTTATTTATCACTTTACCTGTAAGGGTGATTCTCTTCTGTCTGGTTACAGGGTGGAATGTAACCTTGCACTTATTTTCAGATTCGAACAGTTTTTCATTTCCCGGGAATACAGATGCCACATGGCCGTCCTCTCCTAATCCCAGCAGAATTATATCAAAGGCGGGGAGGCCGTTCCGGGACCCGGTGAATGAAGATATTTCCCTCGAATAACGTGACGCTTCGGAAGAAGGATTGGCTTCTCCCCTTATTCTGTGTATATTGTGTGAGGGAATTTTTATCTTATCGAGCAGAGCTTTTCTTGTCATGCCGTAGTTGCTTTCCGGGTTTTCCGGAGGCACACAACGCTCATCAACCCAGAAAAAATGGACATTTGTCCAGTTTGCGGATGAGTCAAAATGACTGCCAAGGACTGAAAATAGTGTTGCCGGAGTGTTGCCTCCCGACAGTGCAATGGTTACCTGGTGTTTATTCAGGGCATTTCTGTTTATGTGATTGATAATCTCGATTGCCAGGTACTCAGCAACCTCAAAGGGAGTGGGAAATATTTTTATAAGTCGGTCCATTTTATATAGTCTTGCAGTCTTGTCGAAGCCCCGCTTTGCGGGACGTAGATCTGCTGACGAAACTAAGTTTGTCAGGGCAGGCCCGACCGAAGCTTCGGTACAGTCTTGCAGTCTTGCGGTCTTGCGGTCGTGAAAACCCGCCTGCGCCAGTCATTAAATCTTTGAATTTTTGAATTTTTGAATCTTCTACTCTTTTAATCCTACAACCTACAGCCGACAGCCTACTGCCTGCTACCTACTGCTCTCCTCTTTCACCAGGGCTTCGGAAGACAAGTGTGCTCTGTGCTCTCCTCCTTCGCCAAGGCTTCGGAGGACAAGTATGCCCTGAGCACTGTACTCTGTGCCACTGACGCTCACTGACGCTCCTCCGTCGGTCAGTGTCTTCGACCTTCGTCGGTCAGTGCCAAAGGTCTGAGCCCTGTGCCCAAAAGTCTCACAATTCACAATAAACCTCCTCATCGGCCATGTTTCTGCACGGGTATCGCCAGGTATTATTACCTCCACCTATAAGGCTGTTGGCAGACTCGGGGCCCCATGTTCCTGCCGGGTAGCCATACAGCTTAATTTCAGGTCTTTCAGCCCATGCTTTCTGCACAGGTGACAGAAATTTCCAGGCAGTCTCGATTTCATCGTCACGTGAAAACAAGGTTGAATCGCCTGTCATTACATCATATAACAAACGTTCGTACGCAGAGGGAATCCTGATGTCAGAAAGGTCTTTATAATGGAAATCCATTGCGACATTTCTCACGTTAAAGCCGGAGCCTGGCTCCTTCATATCAAATTTAAGAAGAATTCCCTCATCAGGCTGTATCCTTAGTATCAGTTGGTTTCCGCCTATTCCTTCTTTATTGCGAAGGAAGAGGTGGTGCGGCGTAGGTTTAAAATGGATGACTATCTCCGTCACCCTTGTAGGCAATCGTTTGCCTGTGCGGACAAAAAAGGGCACCCCTCCCCATCGCCAGTTATTTATATAGAATTTCATCGCCACATAGGTCTCGGTTCTTGACCTGCGGCTGACACCTTTCTCAAACCTGTAGCCTGTAATGCATTCACCGCGGATTTTAGAGGCTGTATACTGACCTCTGATTACCTGTTTTTCTACTTCATTTATATTGAAAGGCTGAAATGACTGAAACACCTTAAGAACTTCATTACGTATCGCATCAGGATCGAGGGAGGAAGGAGGTTCCATTGCAGTAAGTCCGGTCATCTGAAGAAGGTGGTTTTGCACCATGTCTCGCAATGCCCCGGCAGAATCATAATAACTTCCCCTGTCGCTCACTCCAATGCTTTCGGCTGAGGTAATTTCGACCCTGTCAATGTAATTTCTGTTCCAAAGAGGCTCAAAAATTCCGTTAGCAAAGCGTGTAACAAGCAAATTCTGAACTGTTTCCTTGCCCAGGTAATGGTCAATCCTGAATATCTGCTCCTCTTTCATCAGGTTATGCAGAAGTAGATTAAGACTGCAAGCCGATTCATAGTCATATCCGAAAGGTTTTTCGAGGATAAACCTGCGAAAACCTTTTGATTCATCCGCCAGACCTGCAGCTGCAAGATTTTCTGCTATTACCTGATATCCTGAAGGGGGAACTGCAAGATAAAATATAATGTTACCTTCTGTACCATACCTTTTATCGAGTGAATCCAGAATGTTTTTAAGATCCCTGTAACTTTTTGGTTCCGCAATATCCATAGGCTCATAATAAAGATCCCTGATAAATTCATCGGCCCGGATACTGCTTATTTCTTTTTCTTCAGAAAAGGAAAATATTGATTCTTTCATCTTTGCCCTGAACGACTCATCAGTCATTTTGGTCCGTCCGGTTCCAAAAACTGCAAACTTGCCGGGCAAAAGTTTCTGCACTGAAAGGGAAAACAACGCCGGAATAAGCTTTCTTGATGTCAGATCACCTGAAGCCCCGAAAATGACCATGATAAGATTTCCAGGTTTTTCCATTTAAAAAGATTTGCTTTGTGTTGAGACACTAAAAATACAAGTAAAAGTAATTCATATATATAAAAAATGCTGAAGAGATAATTCTAAAATCCAGGTCTGAAAAGAACACTTCATTTCCTAATATAAACTGGCGTGCAAATTATTAGACCTTAAATATGGAACAGGCAGGCTAAATAAGTTAATCTCAGGCAAAACAAAATTTCAATATTTTCATAAAGAAAATCTTTTATTAACAATAAAAAGGTTAATAAGTTTAAAACTTTTAAGCATTTTAATGTTTTTTATTAATTTTTTATTTCAAATTTGCGTATAATTTTTAATAAATATATATATTTGCGGGTCATAATGATGAAGTTCAGCATAATGATGTTTATTAATTTATCAGTAAGGTTTGTGAATACCAGGTGAGAATGGTATTTGACAGGATTAGGGAAAGCCGTTCTCTGAGGTAGCAGGGGACGGTTTTTTTATGAAAGGTTTATAAAGATAGAAGATGAAAAGTTACATTTTACAGGACAAGGGTTTGTATCGGAAGGAATTTGAACATGATGCATGCGGTATTGGTTTTGTTGCCCACATAAAAGGGAGGAAATCCCATTCAATCATCAGGCAGGGTCTTGAAATACTGATGAACATGACCCATCGTGGAGCCGAGGGAGCTGACAGCAGAACCGGTGACGGAGCGGGCATACTGATACAGATACCGCGAGATTTTTATCTAATACAGGGTTATGCCCTTCCTCCTGAAGGACAGTTCGGCACAGGAATTCTTTTTCTTCCCATGGATGAAAATGATGCCCGCAGATGCGAGGAGATACTTCTCAGAATAATTGATGAAGAAGGCCTCGAGATAATAGGCTTCAGGAACGTCCCGAGAGATAATTCAGGAATAGGTGAAATAGCCCGGGC
>JABUEV010000249.1 GCA_013314865.1 Bacteroidales bacterium
AGGGAATTTTATCTTAAAGAGTATGCCTCCGACATGAGTCGCCCAAACGATGAAGACCGTGTTATGAACCGGTCAAAAAAGGAGCAGATCTTTCAGCAGGTAAAGGTGAGCCCCGACGGCAGTTACCTGGCATGGGTAACAAACGACTGGGGAAGAAAAAGAATACATCTTTATGACCAGGCATCCGGCAAGAGGACGACAATTTTCAAGATTGGACCCAAATACGAACAGAAGACTGATAACACATATCCGGTAATAGCATGGCATCCGGGGGGAAGAATTCTGACCTTCATTAACGAGGAGAAAGCAGGAATGGTAATCTATTTCTACCGTACCGATGAAAAGAAAACCGAAAAGAGAAACTTTCTCTACTTTGATAAAGTTTTGGACTTCAGCTATTCACCCGACGGTTCAAAACTTGTACTGTCGGCTGTCAAGGACGGGGTAACGGACATTTACATCCACACAGTTTCCTCAGGATCCAACGAGCAGATTACCCGCGATATCGCAGATGACCTGCATCCATCTTTCCGTAAGGGTTCAACCGATGAAATTATCTTTATTTCAAACAGAATATCAGATACTCTGACCAATACCGGAAGTCCTTTTGACAAACTCTCTCCCACTTTTGATATTTTTTCCTATAATCTTGCGCGAAAAGACAAATATCTTGTTAGATTGTCGGAAGACAAGTATTCAAGTGAATATCAGCCCACTGAAGTTCTAAAAAACAAATTTGCCTTTATCACTGACAACAGCGGCGTTTACAACCGATATCTGGCTGATTTTGACAGCTCAATAAGCTATGTTGATACGGCCCTTCATTACAGGTACTTTCTGAAATCAAAACCTTTAACCAATTATGACAGGAACATTCTCAACCAATCTCTTACAGAACGCTCAGAAAGCCGTTTTGGTGAAGTAATATTCAGAAACAACAAGTACCATATCAGGGCAGGTACTTTATCAGGCACAGAACCTGTAAGCGAAAAAGACATTACTCCCACAAATTTCAGGATCGAGAGGAATAAGTTTATCCATAAGGCTGACAGTATTGAGCAAATCCGCCAGTGGCTGATTGCAGAAGACAAGAAAAGAAGAGACACCCTTACTAAACCGCTATACGAGTATTATCTTCAGAACGAGCCTATTGATTTCAATCATTACATCTTTGAAAAGGAAAAACAGAATTTCCTTGAACAGCAGTGGCGAAAGGAATACATGGACATTGACCTTGATACCGGAATTATAAAACTGCCGCTCATAAGAATTTATGAAACATCATTTTACAATAATTACGTAGCCAACCAGATAGATTTCAGCTTTCTTAACAATACTTATCAGGTTTATAACGGCGGAGCGCCGTATTTCAATCCCGGGCTGAACCTGTTAACACGCTTCGGCATTATCGATCTTTTTGAAAACTACAGGTTAACTGCAGGCTTCAGATTTTCAGGCAATTTTGACAGTAATGAATACCTGCTTAGCTTTGAAAACCTGAAAGGCAAATTCGACAAACAGCTTATTTTTTACCGGCAGGCATTTTTCAGTTCAAATGACACTGACCTTTTCAAGACTCATACACACAACATATATCTGTCATATGCAAAACCCATAACCCCTGTTCTTGCCCTTAAAGGGACTCTCATTTACAGGTACGACAGGCATGTAACGCTTGCAACGGATATTGCATCACTTTCAAAAGAAACAACTTACAAGCATTGGGGAGGTTTAAAGGGTGAAATAATTTTTGACAACACACGTAAACGAAGTGTAAATATCTATTACGGAACAAGATTTAAGATCTTTGGCGAATATTACCGACAGCTAACGGAGAATAAGTCTGACATGTTTGTTTTGGGAGCAGATATAAGAAATTACACCCGGATACACCGTGAGCTGATATGGGCAAACCGTTTTGCGGCGAGTACCTCGTTCGGGCCTACAAAACTTGTTTACTACATGGGTGGTGTTGACAACTGGATGGGCTATCTCTTCAACAGGAATCCTATGTTTGACAATACAATTCCTGTAAGTCCGGATCAGAATTATGGATTCCAGGCCCTTGCTACCAATATGCGAGGATTCAGGCAAAACATACGCAACGGAAACAATTTCGTTCTTATAAACAGCGAAATCCGCTGGCCTTTTGTGAGATATTTTGCAGGCCATCCGCTCCGTTCGAACCTTCTCAACAGCCTGCAGGTAGTGGCATTTGGTGATATCGGTACCGCATGGACCGGCAAAGATCCATGGGCCGGCATGAACTCGTATGACATAGAAGTATACAAAAATGGGCCTCTCGTTGTTACCCTGGATTCCAACAGAGAACCAATCATCGCAGGATTCGGAGCAGGACTAAGAGCACAGATTTTCGGCTATTTTGTCAGGGCAGACTGGGCATGGGGAATAGAAAACAACTACATCCTTCCCAGAATATTCTATCTTTCATTCAGTCTCGATTTTTAAGACTTTGCCCGCTATGAACAAAGGGTTGAAAGAAATTCTTTCCGAAAAAACAGCTTTAATTGAAGATGAAGTTATAAATCTTCGCCGGCATTTTCACCGTTACCCTGAGCTGTCGTATGAGGAGCGAAATACTTCTGAGTATATTTGCAACTACCTGAAAAATAATGAAATTGCATTCAGGAGGGGGATAGCAGGAACCGGTGTGATCGGAAGAATTGACGGGGACCTCCCATCCGGCAGGGTGGCAGGTATAAGAGCCGAGATGGATGCGCTCCCTGTACAGGAAATTAATGATAAAGAATATGTAAGTGTAAATCCCGGCAAAATGCATGCATGTGGTCACGACGCTCATATGGCAATGCTTCTGGGCGTCGCCCGGATTATGAACGGCATGAAAGAATATTTTGGCGGTACAATTCTTCTTGTCTTCCAGCCGGGAGAAGAAAAGTCACCAGGAGGTGCAAAACTAATGATCGGGACCGGCGAACTTTACAATCCTAAGCCTGACATAATGCTTGCACACCATGTCATGCCCGATCTTGAAACAGGTATGACAGGATACAAACCCGGAAAATACATGGCCTCATGTGATGAAATATATATGACCGTCAAAGGCAAGGGAGGACATGCTGCACTGCCGGCGCTTACCACCGACCAGATATACATAGCCTCACAGCTTGTGGTACGATTAAAAGACACTTTCATTGAACTGCAGAAGCTGCATAACGTTCCCGGGGTGCTTGGAATCGGGAAGATTTCGGGAGAAGGGGCTACCAACGTGATCCCTGAAAAGGTTGAAATAGCAGGTACCCTGAGAACCTTCGATGAAGGGTTCAGGAGTACTGCCATATCGATGGTGAAGCAGACCTGCATGGCAGTTGAAAAGGAATTTGAGGTTAAGGTTGACCTGAGGATTGCTGAAGGATATCCTGTCCTGGTAAATGATGAAAGGCTGACAATGAAGGCAATAGAATTGAGCCGTGAGTTACTCGGCAGCAAAAACGTGCATATATACACTGATTTAAGAATGAGTTCCGATGATTTTTCATTCTATTCCGAACTTTGTCCGACCATCTATTTCAGGGTAGGGTCAGGTTCCCCCGGCAAACCGGCCGCAAAACTTCATACTCCCGCATTCGATATTGACGAAAAATGCCTCAAAACAGGCATTCTCAATATGTGCTGGCTTCTATTTGACTTTTTA
Source organism: Bacteroidales bacterium (assembly GCA_013314865.1). GTDB lineage: Bacteria > Bacteroidota > Bacteroidia > Bacteroidales > VadinHA17 > LD21. The sequence goes on from JABUEV010000249.1 coordinate 3,674, forward strand.
TCAAATGATTAGATTAAATATCTTAAAAAATGAAATAATGTAAAAAGTTTTTTTTCTATTTGAAAATAAAGGATATTTTTGCAGATACTTACTGAAATAATTAACTAATAATAAAAGAAATGGCATACAAGATTAGTGAAGACTGTACTGCTTGCGGAACATGCATAGATGAATGTCCTGTCGAGGCAATTTCAGAAGGTGACATCTATAAGATAGATCCGGACATATGCACCGACTGCGGCGCATGCGCCGATGTTTGTCCTGTTGAGGCAATTCATCCCGCATAGAAAAAATTTACGGAAAAAGGGGTGTCTTAATAAGGCACCCTTTTTTTATTTTAACCGGCGACAAGATACTTCTTTCAAAGAAATTTAAACACCGCCGGTTTTCTATTGCATAATTTTTAACTTTGTGTAAAGACACTGCAAAAACTTCTTAAAGCAGTGGGAATGCCTGACCTGTATGAACCCTGAGATTATCGACCATCTGGTAAGCCGTTATCCTGTTCTTGAAAGTCTGAAGGAAAGAATAGCTGAGGCCGCTCATGCAATAATCAAATGCTTCGAAAACAAAAAAAAGCTTTTAATCTGCGGAAACGGCGGGAGCTGCAGCGACGCGGAACATATCGCAGGGGAACTGGTGAAAAGCTTTGAATTAATCCGCAAGCCAGATAATGAATTTAAGAAAAGATTAATAAAAATTTCTGAATCAAGAGGCTCATTTCTTGCTGAAAAGCTTCAGGCAGGCTTCCCGGCAATATCACTCAATTCAAATACAGCCCTCATATCGGCAATCTCAAATGACATAAGTGCTGAGGCAGTTTACGCCCAGCAGGTGATGGCAATGGGAAATCCCGGAGATATCCTCCTTGCAATAAGTACATCGGGCAATTCACCCAATATAATTGATGCACTAATCACAGCAAAGACAGCAGGGCTTATAACAATAGGAATGACCGGTCATAGCGGGGGAATAATGAAAAAATACTGCGATATACTTATTAATGTTCCGGAACAACAATGCGCATCCGTACAGGAACTACACAGGCCTGTCTATCACACTCTCTGCAGATTGATAGAATC
>JABUEV010000250.1 GCA_013314865.1 Bacteroidales bacterium
ATCCTTGTGCATTCCGGCTCTTGGAGGATCAGTGATAATCACATCAGGCCTGCCGTTGTCTGAAAAGAATTGTTCATTGAGAACTGACCTGATATCTCCGGCATAAAATGACACATTATTAATATTATTGATCCCGGCATTTTTGAAAGCATCTTTTACAGCATCCTCAATATATTCAATGCCAATAACTTTTTTTGCAGAGTCAGCTATAAAACATGCTATTGTTCCTGCCCCGGTGTAAAGATCATAAACTGTCTCGCTTCCTGTAAGCTGTGCAAACTCCTTTGCAGTCTGGTAAAGTTTTGATATCTGCCTGGTGTTAGTCTGGAAAAAAGACAGCGGACCAATCCTGAATTTTAATTCGCCAACCTTTTCAGTAATATGGTCACTGCCATGATATAATACGGGTTCCTGATCGGCAAGTGAATCGTTTCTTTTTGAATTTATTATATAGAACAATGACTTTATCCCAGGGAATTCAGATATCAGGTAATCCAATAGTCCTTCCCTTCTTCTTTTATCATCATAGAAAAAAACCACGATGACCATAAAATCACCTTCTATATTATTTCTTAATATCAGGTTCCTCAGAAAACCTGTCTGTTCGCGGTAATTAAAAAAAATCATCCTGTCCTTACGGGCATAATTCCGTGCGGCATCTCTTATTGCACCTGATGGTTCGGGCTGAAGGTGGCATTCACTTATGTCAAGCACCTTGTCAAAGGTTCCCGGAATATGAAATCCGAGTGCATCCTCCCGAGGGTAATCTATATCCGAAATAAGCTCCTCTCTTGTTAGCCAACGCCTGTCTGAAAAGGCATATTCGAGTTTATTTCTGTAGAAGTATTCTTCATCCGAACCTATTATTTGTTCAATATCAGGAAGAGGAATCTTGCCGATTCTGGAAAGCGTATCCCTTACCTGTTTTTCCTTATAGTGCAGTTGAAGATTATACGGAAGATGCTGCCATTTACATCCTCCGCAAACTCCAAAATGAACACAACGGGGTTTTATTCTGTCTGCAGAATATTCATGGAACCTTAAAACACTTCCTTCAAAATAACTGTTTTTTTTCTTTATTGCTCTGATGTCGACCACATCACCGGGAACAAGCATAGGGATAAAGATGACTGCATTGTCAACCCGTGCAACAGCATTTCCCTCTGCTCCGATGTCGGTTACAAGCACTTTTTCAAATATTTGAAAACTCTTTTTTCTTCTCAAAGCAAAACAGTTTTTAAAAGTATTAGTCAGAAATCACAAAACTATAACATCTGAGTCAAATAAACCTCATAGCCTTTTTAGATTGAAAATTCAAAGTATTTCTTTCACGGGAAAAGGTCTCCGGGTATTTTTTATTTCCCTTCCCGCAGAGACATTATGAAAAGCAGTCCTTTCAACATCGCAGGAACAACGCCGTTTGAATGTCCGACACCAGGCAAAATCTCTTTCTTACAAATATCTTCAGAAGTCCCTACCGCTAACATACTGCTGTACATGTTTTCAGTAGCAACAGGGAAAACGTGATCATCAGCACTGCCGTGTATCATGTAAAGCGGGATTTCACTTTTCCAGGCATCTATGCTGTTGTTGGCCAGTGCTTCCCGAACTGCCGTAAAACGGGAATCGGATGCATAACCTTCAAGAAATCCTGATGTAAAGAGTCCCGGTACCGAAGTTGTAAGCTGTTCGTTTATCTGCTGGAAATTAAGATTTCCCCCGAATAATGAACTCAGTCTGAGGCAATAAGGTTCATTTAGAATTTCGCACACATCAATGGGAAACGAATTATAGGCTTCGTAGGAATCTATCAGAAACCCTATATAAACCGGCATGACATATGTAGACTGATTCAGAATATTCTCCATCAGAAGGTTAAGATTATAAGGACCTGCGCCGCAAACAGTTCCTTTCAGATTAAAATCATTATAAAATTCAAGCTCCAGTGCTTTGTGAAGGAGCAGTGCAGCCCATCCGCCCTGCGAATATCCCATCAGATAGAATTCATTAAGTGCCTTAATGCCCGGGAATTCATACCCGCTTGTTTCCCTGACTGTGAAAAGCATATCTGTTACGCATCTGACAGTCGGTTCTGCAAGCAGGTAAGGATGTTTAATATCTGCTGACTCTCCAAATCCGGGGTAATCAGGAAATACAACTATGTACCCCAGAGATGATACAACTTCAATCATCTGGTAGAGAAAACTCAAGGGTGCATTGCTCGGGGCATTTGCATTAACAGTATTTGTCCCGTTATGAAAACAGATTACCGGATAATTGCCCTCAATGTCAGGAACACAAATCAGTCCGGAGGCCTCTATTTCATCATCATAAACAACTGACCTGTATGTCACTTTGTAAACATTGACTCCACTGCTGATGTATGGGAGCACATCATTAATCTGGGTATATGTCCCTGCAGCAAGCTGAAGAAGGCTTCTTATCTCATCCCTGGTGAAGGTCTTTTTTAGTTCCTTCGAAATGAAATATTCATAATCAGGCCTGTCATCCTTTTTCCTGCAGGAAACTGCCAGAAATGACATTAAAACCAATGTTAATGCCAGTTTTCCAATTATTCCCGAATGTTTCATAAACAGTCAGAGATTATGTTTCCCAAAATTTTAGTCTGCTATGTAAAGATAGTTTATATATCCTGAATACGCTTCTGCCGATGAAGTACTTTTAATATATTTGCCTTCTGTTTTGAGAGTTATGGTTTCCTTGCAGGATATATGTGTATCATTCGGAAGTTTTGATCTTCTCACCAACGTGTCATTTCTGATAAACGAACAGGACAGGATCGGACTTGCGGGAAAGAACGGTGCAGGAAAGACAACTCTTCTTAAAATTATTGCAGGCGAACTTAGTCCGACCTCGGGAGTTGTGGATATGTCGAAGCAGGTCACAGTCGGATATCTGCCACAACAGATGAAGGTTGACAACACAACTACAGTAATGAAGGAGGTGTTGAACGCCTTTTCGGAACTGCTTGACCTTTCAGATGAAATTGAGCGCTGCAGTAAGGAAATAGCATCCAGGCATGATTATGATTCTTCAGATTACCTGACCTTGTGCGAACATCTTATCGATACTGAAGAGAAATTCCGTATAAGAGGAGGCGACAAATTCATTGCTGAGACTGAAAAGACTCTTACAGGTCTTGGTTTTGAAAGAAAAGATTTTGACAGACCCACTTCAGAACTAAGCGGCGGTTGGAGGATGAGAATCGAGCTGGCTAAAATTATTCTAAGAAAACCTTCACTTCTTCTTCTTGACGAACCTACAAATCATCTGGATATAGAAGCCATTCAATGGTTTGAGTCATTTCTTGCCACATATCCGGGTGCAGTGGTTCTGGTTTCACATGACCGGGCTTTCCTCGATAATGTTACTACCAGAACCATTGAGATATCTCTCGGTAAAATATATGATTACAGGGTCCCGTGGTCAAAATTCACTGAACTGCGCAAAGAAAGACGTGAACAGCAGATGGCGGCATACCTGAATCAGAAAAAAATGATTGAGGATGCTGAGAAGTTTATCGAACGCTTCAGATACAAGGCAACCAAGGCAGTGCAGGTTCAGTCAAGAATTAAACAGCTTGAAAAGATTGAGCTGATAGAGATAGATGAAGAAGACACAAGCGCCATTAATGTCAGATTCCCGGCCGCACCGCGATCAGGAACTGTGGTCATCCATGCTGAAAACATTTCAAAAAGCTACGACTCCCTGCCAGTCCTGAAAAATATCTCACTGAGCATCATAAGGGGAGAAAAGGTGGCATTTATCGGCAGAAACGGAGAGGGGAAGACAACCCTCTCGAGAATTATTGTCGGGGAACTGGACTATTCAGGCGTTCTCAAAACCGGACACAATGTAAAGACCGGTTATTTTGCCCAGAATCAGGATGAGCTGATGGATGAGGATAAAACTGTCTTCCAGATTGTTGACGAAGTGGCAAAAGGTGAAATAAGAACCAAAATCCGCGACCTTCTTGCTGCATTCCTTTTCAGGGGAGATGAAATTGAAAAGAAAGTAAAAGTTCTGTCTGGCGGTGAACGTTCAAGGCTTGCACTTGTGAAACTTCTTCTGGAACCTTATAACCTGCTGGTGCTTGATGAGCCCACAAATCACCTTGATATGAGATCGAAAGAGATCCTGAAACAAGCTCTGATGAAATATGATGGCACATTAATTGTTGTTTCTCACGACAGGGATTTTCTCGACGGACTGGTCACAAAGGTGTTTGAGTTCAGGAATCATAAGGTAAAGGAACATCAGGGCGGGATTTATGATTACCTCAGAAAACGTAAAATAGAAAATCTCAGGGAGGTTGAAAGAAGGGAAAAGAATAATAAACTCACGCAGGAAACTGAAGCTTCATCAGGAAAACAAAGATATCTGGAGAAAAAGGAATTTGACAAAAACCTCAGAAAACTCCGGAAAAGACTTGAGCAATGTGAATCTGACATAACAAGAATGGAAAATGAGATGAAGGAAATAGATTCCAGGCTAATGAGCAACACCGCCTCAGTTGAGGAGCAGGATAAAATGTTCCGCAGATACGAGGAACTTAGGGTCCTGCTTAACAGTGAAATGAACAAATGGGCAGAATACTATCATGATGTTGAGGAGTTTATGAAAACTGAAGAAAATATCAATGGTTAAATTTGAGAAGAACTACAAAGTCCACGTCTATGAAACCGGACCGGACGGAAGACTGAATCTATACAGCCTGTTTGATTATCTTCA
>JABUEV010000251.1 GCA_013314865.1 Bacteroidales bacterium
GTAACTTTCCTTCCGGTATCTTTGCCTTCAATATTAAGAACTGCTAATTCCATTATTTTGTAATTATTACATAACCACCTTTAGGGCCCGGAACCGGACCTTTTACAATTAAAATATTATTTTCAGGCATTAGCTTGAGGACTCTCATGCTCATTGCCATTACCTTGTTGCCGCCCATTCTTCCAGCCATTCTCATTCCCGGCAATACTCTTGAGGGGAATGAAGAAGCGCCCAGGGAACCGGGAGCTCTCAGTCTGTTGTGCTGACCATGGGTTTGTCCTCCAACACCGCCAAATTTGTGGCGCTTTACAACACCCTGGAAGCCTCTGCCCTTCGACCATCCTCTGACATCAACCCAGTTATCAGGCCTGAACAATTCTGCGGTAAGCACTTCACCTTCCCTGACCTGCCCTTCTTCAAAACCTGTAAATTCAACAAGTTTCCTTTTGGGTGAAGTGTTGGCTTTCTTAAAATGTCCAAGTTCCGCTTTGGTGGTGTGCTTTTCTTTTTTATCGTCAAAAGCCAGCTGGACAGCAAAATAGCCATCCTTCTCCCTGGTTTTTATCTGGGTGACGACACAAGGTCCGGCCTGCAGAACTGTGCATGGAACGCTCCTTCCGTTTTCATCAAAAAGGGAAGTCATTCCAATCTTTTTACCTATTAATCCCTGCATTTTACTTAAACTTTACCTGGTTCAAACTTTAATTTCAACTTCCACGCCGCTGGGCAGTTCAAGCTTCATAAGCGCATCTATGGTCTTGGGTGTTGAGCTGTAAATATCCAGCAGTCGTTTATATGATGAAAGCTCAAACTGCTCTCTTGCCTTTTTGTTTACAAATGGTGACCTGAGAACAGTATAAATCCTTTTGTGTGTCGGGAGAGGTATTGGCCCGCTAACAACAGCACCGGTGGATTTAACCGTTTTCACGATCTTTTCGGCAGATTTATCCACCAGATTGTGATCATAGGATTTCAGTTTGATTCTAATTTTCTGACTCATTTTTTATAGGTTATAGTATTTTCCCTTTTATTGTTTCAATAATTCTTCTGGCAATTTCAGGAGGCACCTCTTCATAATGTGAGAACTCCATTGTGGAAGTCGCCCTTCCTGAAGTCAGAGTCCTGAGAACTGTAACGTATCCGAATTTTTCTGCAAGGGGCACTTTGGCCTTTATCACTCTTGAACCGGCTTTCGTTTCCATTCCTTCAACCCTGCCTCTCCTTCTGTTGAAATCACTTATTACATCACCTACATATTCCTCAGGCGTAACAACTTCGGTCGACATTATTGGCTCAAGCAGTACTGGATTACATTTGCCGGCATATTTTCTGAAAGCCTGTTTGGCAGCAATCTCAAAAGACATTGCGTCCGAGTCAACAGGGTGAAAGGAACCATCCTTGAGAATCACCTTCAGGTTGTTAAGAGGAAATCCTGCAAGAGGTCCGTTTTCCATTGCTTCCCTGAATCCCTTCTCGACAGCCGGAATAAACTCCTTCGGAATGTTGCCGCTTTTCACCTCGTTAAAGAACTGCAGTCCCTTTGTTGAATTCTCTGCAGGCATCATTTCAGCTATAATGTCAGCAAACTTGCCTTTCCCTCCTGTCTGTTTCCTGAAGACTTCACGGAACTCAGCGCTGGTAGTAATTGCTTCCTTGTAAGCAACCTGAGGAACACCCTGATAGCATTCAATATTGAATTCCCTTCTTAACCTGTCGATCAGTATTTCTAGATGTAGTTCGCCCATTCCGTTGATAATTGTCTGGCCGCTGTCAGGATCGACTTTCACCTTGAAAGTCGGGTCTTCCTCAGCCAGTTTGCTTAGTGCAAGTGACAGTTTGTCAACGTCTGCCTGGGTTTTAGGTTCAATAGCCACTCCGATCACCGGCTCGGGGAAATCCATTGATTCGAGCAGAATCGGTTTATGTATAGCGCAAAGAGTGTCGCCTGTCTTCAGGTCCTTGAATCCAACACCTGCGCAAATATCTCCAGCAGAAACGCTTTCTACAGGGTTCTGCTTATTGGCATGCATTCTGAAAAGTCTGTTTATGCGTTCCCTTTTTCCTGTGCGGACATTGAGAACAGTATCTCCTGATTTCAGCACGCCTGAGTAAATTCTCAGGAAAACCAGACGTCCAACGTAGGGATCAGTGGCAATCTTAAATGCAAGTGCTGCAAGAGGCTCATTGTCATCAGGTTCGCGTACCACCTCATTTTCATTTCTTGGATCAATTCCTTTTACGGCACCAATATCGAGAGGTGAAGGGAGAAAAGCAGTAATAGCATCCAGCAGACTCTGAATTCCTTTATTTTTGAGTGAACTGCCACACAGTACAGGTACCGCCAGCCCAAGTACGGTAGATTTTCTAAGGGCCGTAAGAATTTCGTCGGCTGTAATAGAATTATGATCCTCTATATACCTTGCAAGCAGTGTATCATCGACTTCTGCAAGCGATTCTATAAGCTTCATTCGCCATTCATCTGCCTCTTCAGCCAGATCTTCGGGGATTTCCTCAATTTCAGGTCTTGTAACTGTAGCATCGTCATCGTAATAGATGATTGCCTTCATCCTCACAAGATCAACGGCGCCTTTGAAGTTCTCTTCTGAACCTACCGGTATCTGAACTGCTACAGGGTTGGCACCTAGTTTTTCTTTAATTTGATGTACGACGCTGAAAAAATCTGCACCGGCCCGGTCCATTTTATTCACGAAAGCAATTCTCGGAACATGATATTTGTTTGCCTGCCTCCAAACTGTCTCTGATTGAGGTTCGACGCCGCCCACTCCGCAGAAGACGGCAATAGCCCCGTCAAGCACCCGCAGGGAACGTTCCACCTCTACGGTGAAATCCACATGGCCGGGAGTGTCTATAATATTAATTTTATATTCCTCGTCATTATACTTCCAGTAAGTGGTAGTGGCAGCTGAAGTAATTGTAATGCCTCTTTCCTGCTCCTGAACCATCCAGTCCATCTGCGTGTTTCCGTCATGTACCTCACCCATCCGGTGAAGACGGCCTGTGTAGAACAGGATGCGCTCCGTCGTCGTGGTCTTACCGGCGTCGATGTGGGCCATGATTCCGATGTTTCTGGTATATTTCAGGTTTTTGTCCATCACTTACTTTCTACCCTGTATCCGGGAATGTTTAAAATCTGAAATGAGCAAAAGCCTTGTTGGCTTCAGCCATTCTGTGTGTATCTTCCTTTTTCTTATATGCTCCGCCCTCCAGTTTGTAGGCAGCCATAAGTTCAGCCGCAAGTCTTTCAGCCATGGAATGGCCTGCTCTCTTTCTTGCGAAAGAAATCATGTTTTTCATGCTGATGCTTATTTTCCTGTCGGGTCTTATTTCCATAGGAACCTGAAAAGTTGCACCGCCAACCCTGCGGGCTTTCACTTCAACCTGGGGTGTTACATTTTCCAGTGCCTGTTTAAATATCTCAAGAGGTGATTTGCCCTCACTCTTCATTTTATCGGCAATAATATCGAGAGAATCGTAAAAGATTTTGAAGGCAAGATTCTTCTTACCATTGAGCATGAGATTATTAACAAACCTTGTCACGAAAGGATCGTTAAATTTAGGATCCGGCAGCAGAATCCTTTTCTTTGGTTTTGCCTTTCTCATTATCTGTCTCCTTTAATCGGTTATTTTTTTGGTCTTTTTGCACCATATTTTGATCTTCTCTGAGTACGCCCGTCAACTCCTGAAGTATCGAGGGCTCCACGCACAAGATGGTAACGGACACCCGGCAGGTCTTTTACCCTGCCTCCCCTTATCAGGACAATTGAGTGTTCCTGAAGGTTATGACCCTCACCAGGTATGTAGGCATTAACCTCTTTCTGATTGGTAAGCCTCACCCTGGCAACTTTTCTCATTGCTGAATTGGGTTTCTTGGGAGTGGTGGTATAAACACGGACACAAACACCCCTTCTCTGCGGACATGAGTCCAGAGCAGGGGCTTTACTTTTATCAACCAGCTTTTTCCTGCCTTTTCTTACTAATTGCTGAATTGTCGGCATAAACAGTTTTGTTTAATCGTTAAATTTTGCTCAAAAAAATGGTTCGCAAAGGTATTGTTTTTCTTTTATATTTTACAAAAAAGTCAGATGTTTTTTTTATAACACACCAGTTTACATCCCTTTGAAAGCTGACAGCAACTGCAAACCAGCTTCCCGGCATCTTTTAAAATACAATATCTTACGTTTTATTGTAAGTTATTAACAGGTTCCTTCCCGATTTTTCCCGGCGAAAAATCTTTTGTAAACTTACGGTGAGAGAAAAACCGGTACTCCTGTATTTTAAAATCCGCTGCAAAGGAAAGAAAAAAATCTTAATTATAACACCTTACTTAAACAGTTTTTAAAAAATTATTATTTTTGTCCCCTCCAAATCAAAATATAAATTAATAAGTTAACCAGATTATCATGAAAACATACCAGACTGACCAGATAAAGAACATTGCATTAATAGGAAATTCAGGATCAGGAAAGACAACGCTCGCTGAAGCAATGCTCTTTAACGGTGGTGTTATTGAAAGAAGGGGAAATATTGAATCAAGAAATACTGTTTCGGACTACAGGCCGATAGAACACGAAAATGGTAATTCAATCTTCTCCTCTGTGCTTTACACAGAATTCCAGAATAAAAAAATCAATATACTTGACACGCCAGGTCTTGACGATTTCAGTGGCGGTGTCATCTCATCTTTGTTTGTGGCCGATTCTGCAGTCCTAACCATAA
>JABUEV010000252.1 GCA_013314865.1 Bacteroidales bacterium
CTGTATTTCATCAGATGCATAAACCGTTTCTCCCGGGAAAGCTTCAGATAGGGCAGCACACCTGCCGATATCGTATGTTTCGGGAATAATTGTTACCCCATCGGGAGCCATAAAGGCAGAATCCGGATAGTAAACTGCCGCATTGTCAAATGTATAGTGCCATCTGCTTGAAGGGTAATATGCTTTGTTGATATTTGTCAGACTGCCTGTGGCTATTCTTGGCATCGGACTAAAGGTCTCGTCAGGATTATCCGGATCAAATGAGGCCGGGTAAGCTGCCCATCCGCTGTTGCCGAACGAACTGTATGCCGGATTATCATCGGGAAGCCTTTTAACTGTCTCTTGTATTCCGCCTATAAAATATCCTGGCTGGGGGTCATACCTGAATACTGCCAGAATATTATCTTTTGAATCGGCAGCAAGGACAAAAGGCTGAAAAGGATAATCAGCTATCAGTTTTCCGCTGTTGGTTTCAACCGACCATTTGTAGATTTTTTTCAACCTTGTATCGCAGAAATAAACATTTCCTTTGCTGTCGCTTGTTATTCCTGTCAGGAAATTGAATCCTGTCATCAGCCTGTCAGGTTTCCACGGCTGACCGTTAATTTCATTAAGACTTTTCTCTTTGCCTGTTATTGTCATCCTGGCATATTCCCAGGGATATACCGGAAGCTTTTTGTTAACATCATATACGGTGAATTCAGTGTTAAACAGCTTCTGGGTATAATTTTTGACATTCCGGAATTCTATGTTTTCGCAGTTCCATACTCTTGCGGCAAAACTTTTCGGGGTATTTACTCTTATTACCCTGTAATTCCAGAAGTTTGCAAATAGCAAATTCTTACAGCCTGACAGTTCAACGCTTTGGCACTCTCTTCCTTCGCGGCTCTCTTCTTCAAGCTGGAAAGCATAAAGTTTCCAGTTTGATATATTTTCGAATCGGGCTTCATTACGGACGTGGTGTTCGAGTGAGATTGCATATATCCTGCATGGTGTTGACGAATTGCTGGCATATAGTCCGCTTGTGGCATAACTGTTGGCTGTCCAGATATCTTTAATAGTTCCTCCTCCGTTTTTTGTTATCCAGAGGCTCCAGAACTGATTATCCCAGGCCAGGTCGAGGCCTTGTTCTGCCACTGGGTTTTCAGGCGAGCTGACTGCTCTTGGTCCCATTCCGAAGGCAAGCGCTCCGCGCTGGGCACCTGCCTGACGACCGACTTGTCCTGCCGGCTGTTGCTGTCTGCCAGCTTCAGATTCGGGAGAAGGTTTTCTCATCGTTCCGTGGCCGCCAACAAATTTTATGTCGTTCATAAATGATTTTTCACCCGCCATCCATTTACACCCGACTGCCCGGTAGTTAATGCCTCCGGTGCATAATCCTATTCCATTGAGTATGTCATCACCACCTTCCGATGATTCTATTAATGGAACCGGACCGCCGAATCCGCTGAAAGCCGGCTCGCTTTCGTTCAGTATAAACTGTGTGGCAATAGGGTGAAGGCCGATAAGTGCGGTCCCGGGCCTCATCTTAAGGGTTCTGGTGATATGATACCAGCCCTGAGGTACATAAATATTCTTAAATCTGGCAATTGCATCCTCGAAAATCCTGGTATCATCCGTGATACCGTCACCTTTCGCCCCCAGATCTTTAATGCTGACCCATGTCTCCATTGGAGGGAGAGAAGGTATTTTACGATCAGAGGAGGACGGAAATACTTTTAAAGGCTCAATCTGCCTGATGATCCTGTATTCTGAATTGTCTGCCATATCCTCCATTACAAGTCCGTAAGTAAAATCCTTCACCCGGTACATCTTCATGCCAGGTTCAATCTTATTGCCGCTCTGACGCATTTTTGCCAGGACCGGTACATTCCTGCAGAAAATATTAATGAGATTGACCTGGGTGAGGGCATGCTGTTCCCGGCTGATCACTACTACTGATTCCGCCACATTGTCAAAAAAACAGTCTTCCATGAAGAGTCGGTCAATATCGTTTTCCCTGATTTCGACAACGACCGGAACATTTTTTGCATACATATTCACAATTGCAAATCCGGTATTGTGGCACTGGATTGCTGCTTTACGATGGCCCTCAAAATAAGTATCAACCATCGCAACAGGCCAGCTTGGTGAAGTCTGGCCGGCAATTATGCCATAATCACCGCCATAAAACTTCACATTCTCAAGCTCATTACCCACTTCCGATATCCCTGCTTTGCCATTTCCGGTGTAAATGTTCACATGACTTACAAAACCATGCTGTGCATAATGTGTTCTAAGCGCCACAGCCAAGGGATTGCCGTCTTCTATCCGGAGGTTTATGTTTGAAATGGCGCTGTAGAAGGTTCCTGCACCGGCATCATTGGGCTTCCTGCCCTCGCTAACCAGATTTCCGGTAAAGAATATCATATATTTTTCAGGATAAGGACTCTCAGGATCGGGCTTCTGGTATCCAGGTGAATTTTTTGCCAGGATTATCTCCGGCCTTTCCTTTCCATAACCTATAAGCCTTATTGCAGGCGGGATAAATATTGTTTTGCTTATAAGGTACCTGCCTTCAGGCAAAAAAACTATTCCAAAATTCTTTTCAGCTTTAACCTTGTTGATGGCTGTCTGCAATGCATCCGAGACATCAGTTTTGCCGTCAGCCCTTATTTTAAATTCTTCAGGAATAAAAAAGAGTGCTTCCGGATCATCGGGCTTCAAGGTGAAAACTGATTCACCCCTGTTTCTTTCTGTTTGTGAATAGATTAACACAGGTACCTGTATCATCAGAGCAACAGATATTAATTTCCTGATTTTCATATTATTTAGAGTTTATTTTTTTTGCCCGTAACTGTTACATTCCTTTCCTTTAGCTTTTTCGAAGGCTTCCTTTCCCTCTGAAACAGAAAAGTAAGCCAATCCGGCAGCTCCAAATGCATCAGCATAAAGAAAACCGGTTAGTTCGTATATAAGGCTGGATATAAGGAGTACCACTGACATGTAAACACATACTTTTGTGCAGTTGGCGTCGGCAATAATTGGGTCAGAGTCAAGCCTTTTCCCGACACTCTTTTTGGAATTCATGGTAAACAGACTCAGTAGATAAGTCTTTTTGTAGAGTTTTGGTTCTGAACCGGTCATATCAAATTTTATAAGATATAAAGGTAAAAAAATATAGCTCAAAGAATCGACAAGTTAAATACCTCACAAACAAGAATTGTTACTCAACCGATACCCTCTCGAAATAAGGAGCCGTAGCAATTTTAATGATAGGATCTCAGGCTACATGTCACGTTTTACGTCAAAATTTGCAGATTTATCAGAACAATGCTGTCGGGAGCTGGCTGTTTTTTGAAACAATACGAATCAGTACCTGTAGTTTCAAAGTCATATTCTTATAATTAAATTTCGACCAGAAAAAATAATTTATTTATTCGATATCAGGATAAACATATTAAAATGCTTTATATCAATTAAAAACAGAAGCTTAAAAGATTTTCATTTTTAGAACGAAATTTTACAGGTTGTATTAATTAAAATATATTTAGTTATATTAGGGCCCTGTAATTTCAATGAATTATTAAGAGATAGCTCACTTAATCCTCCAAAAATGTTACTTCACCAGCAATTTGTCCGCATGGCGAAAAAGTATGCCAAAAAGCTTGCAATCATTGACAAGACAACTGGCAGATCAATTGATTATTCTACTGCACTGATAGGGTCGCTCATACTTTGTTCCAGGTTCAGGAAATATGATGAGGGATTTATTGGTGTGATGATCCCGACTTCTGCAGGATGTGCACTGGTATCTGCGGCAGCACTTATGAGCGGGAAGATACCGGTAATGATAAACTACTCTACCGGTGCTGAAGCAAATGCAAGATATGCCCAGAAAAAATGCAGATTTAAGACAATCATTGCATCCAAAGCCCTGCTTGAAAAAATAGGATGCCCTGTTATTGAAGGAATGATTATGATTGAAGACATAATGGCAAGCGTGAAAACAGGTGAAAAGCTTTTAGCTGCATTAAAATCGAAGCTTCCCGCAGGATTACTGTTAAATTCGCTTCATAAGGGTAATGAAGATGATCCGGCAGTGATTCTGTTCACAAGCGGGAGCGAGAAAGATCCAAAGGCTGTGCCCCTGTCGCATAAAAATATATCATCAAATATTGACGGATTCAGCGAATATGTAGGAATAACATCAGAAGACAAGCTTCTTGCTAATCTGGTCTTCTTCCATGTATTCGGCCTAACAGTCAACCTTTGGGTTCCCTTTTATCACGGAATGACGTCGGTAACGTATGCCAACCCTCTCGATTTTCAGACAATATGCAAGATAGCCCGCGAGGAACAGCCTACTTTAATGGTCGGAACACCAAGCTTTTTCTGGGGATATCTGCAGAAATCAGAACCGGGTGATTTCAAAAGCCTGCGGCTTATGATCGCAGGAGCCGACAAGTGTCCTGATGCATTAAGGGCAGGATTCAAAGAGAAGCACGGCGTAACTCTTCTCGAGGGTTACGGGGCAACTGAGACATCTCCGGTTATTTCCGTAAACACTCATGAATTTAACCGGCCGGGAAGCACAGGGAAAGTTCTCCCTAACATCCAGGTCAGGATAGAAAATTTTTAGACAGGCAAAGATTGTGCACCACGCGAAATCGGAAAAATAATGGTAAAGGGTCCTTCAGTTATGAACGGATAT
>JABUEV010000253.1 GCA_013314865.1 Bacteroidales bacterium
AGGTGTATCATGGGGCGGGCATGAATCACTCGTATTCCCGGCTATGTCTTTTGACCAGAAAAGGACAAAAGAAGGATATACCGGTAACCTTATCAGATTTTACATAGGGCTTGACGAGCCAGGTGCACTTATCAGGGATTTGGAACAGGCATTTTCTAAAATCAGTCAAGGCGTATGAAATTAAACGGAACACCCAATATATTTTCAAAATACTCCCCTCTTTCGAGAATATCCTCATCCCCGCTTTCATAATACCAGTTGAAAACAAATTTCTTGTGTTTCAATTGTACGAGAGTGATTTTCTGAAGAAGTCTGATTAAGGCCCTGGCACTTGCACTGTTGAAATATTCAAGGGTAATATCCACGCAGGTGAGATCAGCAGGATTTTCAATGTATTCATCAATCCATTGCTCTACCGGCTTCAGAAATTCAACCACATTTTCGTGAATTGATCTTCCTTTTATCTTAATAAAACCTGCGGGATTAAGTATAATCTCCGGTGAGTTTTTACCTTGCCGAATATTTAATTCCCTCATTTAGCTATTCTCTGCTTACAAATGTACCATTTATGGTCTTTTGAATCACAAATTCTAATTAAATCTGTCAAAAACAGGATCATCAAAATTTTTTAATGTGATAGTTCTCTTTTTTGATTCAATTTCATGAATCATGCTTACGATCATTCGGTTTATTGGTGTCGGAACTCCGGTTTTTTCCCCGTTGCTGACAATATATCCGTTTAAATAATCTATTTCTGTAGGTCTGCCTCTTTCCAATGACTGAAGGCTTGATGATTTCAGCCTCCTGTATTTAAATCCTATTATAAGTATAAGAAGATGTCTTCTAAGGTGGTCAAAGATTGAGTTTCCTTTGAGGAATCTCCTGAAATCGAGCCTGCCTCCAAAGACCTCTAATTTCAGGTTCATGCCGTCAGCGACTGCTACAGCTTCTCGTATTATTTCAATGAAAATCCGTCTGATCTTTCTCCTTGACAGCATATCACCCAGGTACAGGCCGCATATTGCTCCCAGTGATGTAATACAGGAATTGATGATGAGTTTTGAATACAGATGCCCCATAATGTTTCCCGTTGTCTTTACAGGCACAACGGAAGAAAGAGCATCCGCCAGTATTTGAAGTTTTTTGTCAGGATCCTTGCCCGGATAGCCAAGAATAAAGTCTCCCGTGGATGTCATGATAAGTTTGCCGGGTTTCTCCATTGTTGCGCCCCATCCGGTTACACACCCTATGATCCTGTCTCTTCCGATAATCTCACCGAGTGCATCCTCGCAAATGCCATTCTGCATTGAAACCATATAACCATCCTCAGCCAAAAGCTCTTTGGCCTCAATAGCCGGCACCAACATGTCAGTTGCTTTTGTGGCATGAAGTATAAAATTCTTTTTATCTTTTACCTGACTGACCGATGCATACGCAGGTATTTTTGCTTTAAAATTTCCGCAGACTCCACTAATTTCGATCCCGGTGTTCATTATCAATGAAGCATAATCTTCATGCCTGGCGACTATTTCAACATCATATCCGCTCTTCTTCAGCAATGCGGCTGTAATACCCCCTACAGCTCCTGCCACTATTACTAGAAAAGATAATTCCCCTTTTTTCATTTTTCTTTAAATCACATTCTGGCCTGCGGAATCGAATCATGATCCGAAAAATCACCACTAAGGTATTTATAATATCCTGTAATTCCAACCATAGCAGCGTTATCTGTAGTATAACGTACAGGAGGGATATGAACTTTCCAGCCTCTCTTTTTACCCTCCTCCACGATTATTCTTCTGAGACCTGAATTAGCAGATACACCTCCTGCAATTCCAATTTCGCTGATTCCTGTAATCTCAGCAGCTTTAACAATTTTTTCAATCAGGATCTGAATAATTGTATTCTGAAGCGAAGCACATAAATCAGCTTTGTTATTCTCAATAAAATTACTGTCGGTTTTAACTTTTTCCTGCAGGAAATAAAGAAAACTGGTCTTTAATCCGCTGAAACTGAAATCAAGTCCCCTGACTGAAGGTTTTGCAAATCTGAATGCATCTTTATTGCCACGGACTGCAAATTGATCAATCAAAGGCCCAGCAGGATAAGTAAATCCCATAAGTTTGCCGCACTTGTCAAATGCTTCTCCCGCTGCATCGTCAATTGTGTTGCCTATCGTCTCCATTTCAAGGTGGCTTTTAAGAAGGATTATCTGTGTGTGCCCCCCTGAAACCAGCAGACAGAGAAAAGGAAATCCAGGTACGGGTCTTGCCGCATCCTTTTCAAGAATAAAATGAGACAGCACATGAGCCTGTAAATGATTAACCTCAATAAGAGGAATCTTTTTGGCCAGGGCAAAGCCTTTGGCAAATGAAACACCGACAAGAAGTGAACCCAGCAGGCCTGGTCCCTTTGTGAAGGCTACAGCATCTATATCCCCTGAGGTAACTTCTGCCTGCTTTAAAGCCTGATCAACAACGGGTACAATATTTGCCTGATGCGCTCTTGATGCAAGCTCAGGTACAACGCCTCCATACGCCATGTGAACATTCTGCCCTGAAATCAGACTGGAAAGAACAAAACCGTCTCTGATGACCGCCGCAGAAGTATCATCACACGATGATTCAAGAGCTAATATTGTAACTGGCATTGTAACTTTGATTTTCCGTATATTTTCGGTTATTTTGAAGTGTGTTTCAGGCAAAAGGTTTTTGATGCTCAAAAATATCAAAAAATCATTTAAGTATCTCGCAATCATGATCGGGATCATAATTGTCATTCCGACATTTATGTCCCTTGTAATCCTTATTCCTGAAGTTCAGACTTTCATTGTTAAAAGAATAACAGATCATTTTTCAAACCAGATTAAAGCTACAATATCTGTCGGAAGGTTTGAATACAAATTTTTTAACAGACTTTCTGTCAGTGATTTGCTGATCAAGGATAACAACAACGATACACTAATCTACTCTTCAAAAGTTAATGCAGGAATAAGAAAAATAAACTTCAGGGATAAATCATTCATACTGAGCAGAATAAGCCTTAACAAACCGTACTTTGCACTAATTACCGATTCAGCAGGACAGTTAAATCTCAAATGGTACCTGCAACTGCTTCAAAGTTCCGATACGACTAAAAAAGGAAATATCAAATTAGTAATTAACAACATAGACATTTCTGATGCGGCATATGTGATGAAAAACAAGAAAGCAGTCAGGGGAAAAATGCCGATTAATTTCGCTGACCTGAGACTTAAAAACCTCAGCGGACAGGTTGAAGATTTTGCCCTGACAAATGATTCACTTATTTTCAGCATCCGGGGGCTTGCTTTTGAGGAATCTGGAGGCTTTAAGGTTAAAGACTTCAACTCAGATGTCACTATCTCCGGTAAAAATATAATCTTTACTTCTGCCGCCGTTAAATGCGACACAAGCCTGATCAATGCCCGGGAAATAGGATTATATCCTGATACAACAAGTATTTCCGGCAGCTTTACAGATAATGTCAAACTTAATATTCTTCTTGAATCATCATTTATAAGCGCTTCCGATCTGAAATACTTTGTGGGAATACCTTCCGGCATAAATGAATCTGTTTGGTTTTCAGGAAAAATCACCGGTACTGTGTCAGAGCTGAAGGGACGGAATGTTGAAATGAAATTCGGAAGCAAAAGCATAATCAAATGCGATTTTGACTTTTCAGGTCTTCCTGATATTGAAAACACTTTTATTTTTATCAGAGTTAACGATTTGAGAACTGATGCCGGTGAATTTCAAAATTTAAGTATATCATCGGATAATAAACCGCTTAAGATCCCAGATTTCCTTTATAAGCTTGGTACAGTATCGTTTGAAGGCAGTTTTACCGGATTTACTTCTGATTTCGTCACATATGGCAGGCTTAAGACCGATCAGGGAAGTCTTCAGACAGACATCTCGCTTAGACCTGAGGACAAATCGAGTTTCAGGATTCAGGGACTCGTTTCAGGAAATGGTATAGATCTGGGGGAAATTTCAGGCAACAATGAATTGTTCGGGAAATTGACTTTCAACGCGAACGTTACGGGGTATGCAAAATCCTTCAGCGAATTCTCAGGCAATGTAACAGGATCTGTCGACAGCATAGAAATTAAAAAATACTTTTACAGGAATATTGACCTGAGCGGCAGTTTCACGGAAAAAACGTGGGACGGAAGTATTAAAATTTCAGATGAGAATATAAAAATGGACCTTCTGGGAATGTTTAATTTCCGGGAGACGCTTCCTGAATTTGATTTCACACTTAATCTCGCAAAAGCTGATCTCTTCAGGCTGAATATTGATGAGGCAGATTCGTCATCTCACCTTACCCTTTTAATGACTGCAAATTTCCGGGGAAATAACATCGATAACCTTGACGGGGAGATAAGACTGCTCAACTCAACTGTCAGAAAATACAATAACAGGCTTGACCTTTATGATTTAAGCCTAAGAACATTCATCAGCGATGGAAAACCGTCACTCAGACTGAGAACAGACTATGTTGATGCAGACCTGCAGGGATATTACAGCTTCTCGGGGCTCAAAACCGCTGTTAAATCAGCTATGGCTGTATTGATACCTTCAGCTTTTGATAAACCCGAGGACGGCTTGCTTCACCGGGTGAACAATTTTTCTTTCACTATTAATTTTAAAAACACTGAT
>JABUEV010000254.1 GCA_013314865.1 Bacteroidales bacterium
CCGATACTGATAACCTGTTTGTAAGCTGAGAGCTTCATACGGAACAATTCCGCCATCCGGGCTTCTATATCCGACAGAATCTCGGAAGCACTCTCTTCATCAGCAAAATGAAGCTCGAGACTCCTGAGGTACCTTTTAAGTTCTGAATAGGCATCTTCATCAATATTGAATGAATATCCCCCCAGATTAATACTTACTGTAATTTTCATAGAACTGTAATTTATATACTACTATAATATACATACAACATGATAATGCAAAGATACAATAAAAAAATAATACTATGCAATACATAGTACTAAAAAAATAAAATTATTTTCTTAGTTTTTTAATTAACAGCCTATCAATTAAATAATGGAAAAACTACGAACAGGGAAATGATATCAGGGATTAATTATGACTGCCAATACCGAATTTCATTATTAGAATACAACCTGTTTTCGGCATTTATGCCGGAATGAAGAGTTTGCTTTAAATATTTTCCTGAGGTATTTCGCAGAAGTATCCAAGGATTAGTTTTCAGGAGTGTGAATATCATTTAAATTTGGCAGGATTATCCTTAAACAGTGGCTTTTTATTCAAATGATTTATAATATTGCCTGAGAGGGGATATTTAAGAGTTTTAGCAGTTATGATTAATATTTTTACACTATGAAAAAGTACAAATGGGGAATACTCGCACCCGGAAAGATGTCGGCCAAGTTTGCAAATGGCCTTAAAGTTCTGCCAAATGCTGAACTTTATGCGGTTGGTTCCCGAAGCATTGAAAGAGCCCGGAAGTTTGCTCTTGATCATGGTTTTAAGAAATCGTACGGCACCTATGAAGAGCTGGCCGCTGATCCTGAAGTTGATGTGATATACATTGCTTCGCCTCATTCTTTTCATTTTGAGCACACCATGCTATGTCTCAGAAACGGCAAGGCGGTGATTTGTGAAAAGGCATTCGGAATTAATTCCCGTGAAGTGGAAACCATGATAAACGAAGCAGAAAAGAGGGGCATCTTTCTGATGGAAGCGCTCTGGCCTCCCTTTCAGCCTTTTTATAAGAAAGCTTCTGAGATACTGGAATCCGGAATCCTGGGTGAGGTTAAGCACCTGCACGGATATTTTTCTTTCATCCCTCCCTTTGATCCTGCCGACCGGAAATTCAATGTCTCGCTGGGAGGAGGATCTTTGCTTGATATAGGCATATATCCGGTAATAGACGCACTGACATTCCTTGGGATACCCGATGATATCAGGGCTGTTGCGCTGTTTTCTGAAACAGGCTCGGAAGAATCAGTATCTGCTGTTTTCAGATATAACAACAGATGCCTGGCATCGGTTTACAGCTCATTCAGCACCAATGTTGGAATTGGATGTGATATACTTTGCCGGAATGGCAATATGACTGTTTCGAGGGGGCGCGACATGAACCAGAGGGTAATCCTTTCACTTCAGGGCAGGGAAAAGCAGGAATATGTTTTCACTCCTGAAGCTTTAGGGTATCACTGGGAAGCCGAAGAGGTCATGAAATGCCTTAATGAAAATAAACTGGAAAGTAGTATTGTGCCTCATGCATTCAGCATTAACCTGATAAGAACGCTTGACAGGATCCGTCAGTCTGCTGGCATACACTTTCCTCAGGACAATTGATTTGGAAATCTCAGGCAATGTGTGTGATTTAAGTATGAAATGGTGGCCACAGGAATATTAATTTTTCTCCAGGTTTTTTGGAATGCAAAACCCTCAACCCAAAACCTTGAGCCATAAACTATAAACCCTTTAACCCTAAAACTACACTTCTTGTCTGAAAATGAAACAAATATAAAAGAAGAGGGAGCCTTTTACCGGAAAAAATTCCTGCTGAGTATAATTATACCCGGCATCTTTATTTTTATAATGTGGCTCGTGAAAAGCCTGGAACTTATATTTGGTGCAGAGTTCACAGACCTTGGAATATTGCCGCTTTCGTTCAGTGGTTTGCCCGGGATCATTTTTTCTCCTTTTGTCCATTCAGACGTAGGCCATCTGTTCAATAACAGCATTCCGCTTTTTCTTCTGGGAACAGCATTATTTTATTTTTATTCCGAAGTGGCATTGAATGTTTTCATCCTGACCTGGCTTATAACAGGATTCCTCGTCTGGATTGCCGGCAGGGATTCATGGCATATCGGAGCCAGCGGCTTGATTTATGGGCTGGCCTCTTTCCTTTTTTTCAGCGGGATTATTAGAAAATATTTCAGGCTGGTAGCATTGTCACTTCTTGTAGTGTTTCTTTACGGCCAGATGGTTTGGGGCATTTTCCCCGGAACATATAAAAATGTTTCATGGGAGTCACATATGCTGGGATTTATTTCCGGGATTTTTCTGGCTATAATTTACAGGAAGGTGGGGCCGCAGGAGCCTGTTTATGAATGGATGATGGAAGAGGAAGAAGAAGAAAAGGGAAGTAAAAATGAAATTAAAGAGCAAACGCTTGGTGACTCTGGAGAACAATTCAAAGATCCTGAGGTTTAAAACGGTTATCTGTTATTTTAATTAAAGAATCAATGATTGACCTTTCAGTAATAGTAGTTAGTTACAGGGGATGGGAACGTCTCTCTCTCTGTCTTGGCTCACTTGCTTCATTTAATAATGAAAAATATACCAAAGAAATAATTGTTGTTGATAATAATTCGGGTGACGGAGTTATCAGTGAATTTGAAGCAAAATATCCGGGTTTCAGGTTTATCAGGAATAGCGTTAACGGAGGATATGCAAACGGGAACAACCTTGGTTGCAGGTACGCAGAAGGAGAATACCTGATGATATTAAATCCTGACACTATTGTCACCGAAAAAGCTGTTGATGACCTGCTGGAAGCTTCCCGTTTAAATCCTGAATATTCTGTTGTTTCCTGCCGGCAGGTAAACAGGAATGGACAGGAGACTGTCACAACAGGTGAATTCCCTGATTTTTTCAGCCTCACAGGATTTCAAAGAACAATAAGGAATCTTTTCAGCCAAAGATCAAAAAAAATGCTGTCTCAACCGGGAGATGTGATTTTCCCCGACTGGATTTCCGGATCACTTGTACTTATTAGAAAAGACCTGTATGAAAAACTTGGCGGCTTTTTTGAAGGTTTCTGGATGTATTATGAGGATGTAGACTTTTGTTTCAGAGTGAGAAAAGAAGGAGGCCAGGTTGCTTACTTCAGAAATATTACCATTGAGCACAACCATGGCGGCAGTTCCCGTATTAACCTTAAAACTACAGCTGTCACAAAAACAGAAGTTCTTATCTCACGTCATGTATATGTTGACAGAAATTTTTCCGGTATCCGGAAAACCTCCGCACAGGTATTTCTAACATTGAACAATATAGTTACTTCCGCATTAATGGCTCTTGCCGGTATTCTTCTTTTCTTCAACCAGCGCATCTTCGTAAGAACAGCAATCTTTATCCGTCTGATTGATTACTATTCAGGAGTATTACTAAGGAAATCCTGGATAAGTCCGAGAGCAATTATCTGATATTGCTCAGTCAGTTGTTAAAAAAAATTAATTATTGCCACTCTCCTTATGATAAGCGGAGGGCGATATAAAAAATTTATCATATTTGCACACCTCTGATTTATTATGAATTATTAAATCAGATTTAAAAATGACATTAACTTTAAGAAATTCATTTATGCGAAACAGAATCCGTAATTTTTTTCTGCCGGCATTAATTTTATTTTTCTCAATATCCGGGTTGAACGGGCAGGAGCAGAATTCTGAGCCTGATACCCTTCGAAAGTCAGCTTTAAAAATATTTCTGGACTGTCGCAACTGTGACATGAATTACACAAGACAGCAGATTCCTTATGTTAATTATGTAAGAGACGTGCGTGAGGCTGAGGTTTACGTGCTGGTTACAGATCAGAATACAGGAAGCGGCGGGCGTCAGTACACTTATACTTTTTCGGGACAGGGGCGTTTCAAAGGCATGAACGATACTTTGGTCTATACGGCAAATCCTGACCTTACAAGCGCAATAATAAGGGAAAAACGGACAGCCATTTTAAAAATGGGGCTGATGAGATATGTTGCACGGACACCTATGGTTGACATGATAGAAATCAGCCATCAGCAGAATCTTGAAACTCAGGAAGTAAAAGATAACTGGAACAACTGGGTGTTTGAATTCCAGACAAGTCCGCGCTTCATGGCAGAAGAGAGCTACAGGAGACTGAATCTGTTCAATTCATTTAATATTACCAGGATAACACCTGATCTTAAGCTAGAGATTGAAATGGATCATACCTTAAACAGGCAAAGGTTTATTCAGGATGACTACGACACTACATATATCCGGAAGGGCGAATCCGTAGATATTTTGTTAGTCAAAAGTCTGGGTGATCACTGGTCTACCGGATTAATCGGGAGCTTAAGGTCATCTACTGAGGCCAATTACAAGATCAACCTTGATTTTTTACCATCAGTTGAATACGACTTATTCCCTTACTCATTAGCCACTCACAAACAACTAAGGATACTTTACGGTGTCGGGTACCAGTACAGCAGTTACATTGATTCGTCAATCTATAACCTTACGAGTGAAGGCCGGTTCAGGCATATGTTGAGGTTTGCTTACCAGGTGCAGGAAAAATGGGGATCAGTTAATCTTTCACTTACCGGTTCAAATTACCTGCATGATTTTTCAA
>JABUEV010000255.1 GCA_013314865.1 Bacteroidales bacterium
CCGGAGGTCATTACTGGCATGGCAATGAGACAGACCAGCAGGCTCCTTTTATGTTTGCAATGGCCGGAGATCCCTCAAAAACTGACAAAGTAACCACCGAAATAATTAACACAGAATATGGCACAGGGCCGGGTGGGCTATCAGGTAATGAAGATGCAGGGCAGATGTCAGCATGGCTGGTTTTTTCAATGACGGGTTTTTATCCTGTCTGCCCCGTCTCAGGCGAATATGTTATTACTTCTCCTTCTTTTGATAATATTGAAATCAAGATACCTGGCAATAAATACTTTACAATCAGGTGCAACCGTAAGGACAAAAAAAGTGTCTACATAGAAAGTATCAGAAGGAACGGGAAAAGATATGATGAAAGATATCTGTCGCACAGGGAAATACTTAAAGGCGGTACTTTTACGTTCAGTATAACGGATAAGCCTCTGCCGGTTAAGTATCCGGGTATTTTGGAACTAATACACAGAATCTCTTACAAAAAGGAAAAGCGAGGCAAATGACAGAATTCTGATGTATCAGAATAACGCGGTACAAACCTGGAAAAAGGCCTGACACCAGAGGATAAATTGTAAAAAATGAGAAGATTGCTCATATTACTGAATACAATTTTATCCATCCTTTCTGTGAATGGGCAGGACTGTTCAATATTTTCAAAAGCAAACAACATGGTGCCAGACAAGCTTTGTTCACCTGTAACCGCAAACTGGTACGTGGAATACACTGGTGTTAACAATGCAGGAAGGCCTGTTCAGATAAGGTACAGATGGGATGACGGGACAACCCAGACTGTTGCGGCCACAGAAGCAGCTGCAGGTGTCTTTCACGCAACTGCCACTCATGTCTATACTTCAATCGGAAATAAGTGCAATTACCAGCCGGTGGCCACACTCGTGGTAAATGGGGTGGAGTGTACTTCAACAACTCAGCAGCAGATAGTAACAGTCTGGGATGATGATGATCATAATGGCGGCGACATGCGAATATCTCCGACAGTATATCCCATTTGTTTCGGCAATAATGCAAACGTCCGGTTCAGGGATATGACACAGTTCAATTGTGTCCCTCCCCAGGAAAGAGATGTCCCGAATGTCTTTACAAGGTGGATACAATGGATTTACGGTACAGATATAACATTTACAGGGGCTCCTGTCACCATCAATTCAAATCCTGTCGGTTTTCCATATGTTGGTCCCGTCATCACCCTGCCGGGTCCTGTTACAGGATCAGGTGTCTATTCAGATATAATAAATGTTACAACCAGCAATTATAATTTAATTGGTGAGTATTTCCAGGTCACCCTGCGCAACTGGAACTACTGCAATCCGTATGATGATCCCAATATTCCAGGCCCTCCGTCTGATCCGAACGGTGATCATCCGCCTGTCTTGACTACCGCCATTATTCTTATCGTACCATATCCCGACGCCACCATAGTTCCTGTTGACACCCTTTGTGTTACCGACAATTATGTAACACTGAGAGCCCATGATCCGGGAGGTGTATGGAGCGGCCCCGGTGTTACCGGCAACCGTTTCTATCCCGACCGTGCAGGCGCCGGCACACACCTGATAACCTACACAATTACTGATGGAAATAACTGCACCGACTCTGACCAGACTTACATTACAGTAATGCCGGCACCTTCTGCTAATATTGATCCGGTAGCAGTTTTGTATCTTAATAGTCCGCCTGTTACCTTAACAGCAATACCCCCAGGCGGAACCTGGTCGGGCAACGGAATGACACCGGCCGGAGTTTTCACACCATCTGATGCAGGCCTGGGAAAACATGTAATAACGTATTACACACCACCTGACAGATACGGATGTTCGGGAATTGACACAATCCATATCAAAGTAATCATGCCTCCATCGCCTGAAGCATATTTCGAGCCTGACACTTCCGGTTGTGCGCCTCTGACAGTTCAGTTCAGGAATCTTAGCCTCGGCGGAGAATCATACCTGTGGGACTTCGGAGATAAAACTTACTCGGTTGAGAGAGAGCCATCCCATACCTATTACACCCCGGGAATGTATATGGTAAACCTGACTGTAACAAATATTTCCGGACAGTCATCTTATCATGATACCATAACAGTCTACCAGAATCCTTCAGCAATATTCAACGTCTATCCCACAGAAGTAATAAACAATTCACAGATTGTGACTTTTTACAACTACTCACATTACGGGGTTTCCTACTTGTGGGATTTTGGTGACGGCGACACCTCTTCAATGGAAAATCCGTGGCACAAATATGAAAATGAGGGTGTTTATGAAGTAGTTTTATATGTCACATCGAAAGATGGCTGTATTGATTCTGCGAAATATATATCACCTATAGTTGTTGAGTTTAAAACCGGAGAAATTAAATTCCCGAATGCCTTTTACTGGAACAAAACAGGGCCTACCGGTGGCTATTGGAGTGAAACAAAGATAGACGATACCGTATTCAGACCGTTCAGCAAAAACGTGACAGAATATAAGCTACAGATATTTAATCGCTGGGGTGTTCTGATATATGAGAGTGACAATCTTTATAAAGGATGGGACGGGTATTACGGAAATGGCAATCTTGCAGTGCAGGGAGTCTATGTTTGGAAAGCCAAGGGGAAATTTGCTGACGGAACGTATTTTGACCTTGTTGGTGATGTTACTTTCCTGCATTAAAACAAGACCGGATTATTAAGTGTAAAATAGACACTTATTAAGACACCTGGCGTCTGATAATCCTGGTAAGTCGTTTCTCCAATCAGTCTGTTTTGACTTTGACAACTATTTTCCTTACAGTAGAATTCTCACCATCTTTCATGCCCGGGCAATGTGCATCCTCCGGAAAGAATATAAAAAACCTCCCGGGATTAGCTTTAAGGTTCATTCCGTTTTTGACTGTAAGGAATTCAATATCCCTGGCCGGATCATATTCTTCAAGAGTTCCCATCTTGTCAGCCAGAGGTGCAAGCCCGATTACCTCCTGTCCTTTTATTACATACTGAATGTCAATATATTTACGGTGGGCTTCATACCTTGCATCTTCCTCATTTTTTGTTAAGTACTCGCTTATTGTGGCATAAACATTATCGCCGTCAATATCATATCTTTTCACTTCAAGGGCAGACCGATCATTATTCTTCAGAAACTCAAAAGCTTTGTCCCATCTTTCCATGTTTTTGAAATATGAGACAGCAAAAGATCTGCGGTTTGTTTCAACAGCCGGACTAACCTTCCAGCCATTCAGCCATTCACCTTTTTCAAACCATTTGTCCAGTTTTTCACTACTCCATGAAGAAGGATCTGCATTATTTCCACAGCTCCATATCCCTGTTAAAATCAGAAAAGACATAATTACCACAATTAAGTTTTTCATAATCTGTATGTTAAAATCCTCAACATTTACATTTTAAAAATAAATTTTTATTTTTTATTTTAGTAAGGATTTTCGGCATTCTTATAATAATTAATCTTTAAAAATATTTATTGAATGAAAATCTTCAGCAGAATTTGTATCATTTCAGCCTGTGCTTTAATTTCCGTATCAGTCGTTGCACAGGAATGGACGCAGTTTCGCGGAAGCAGACTCAACAACCGGATTAGCGGAATAAAAGCACCTGACAAGTGGCCTCAGACTCTGACACAGGTCTGGAAAGTGAATGTCGGGACAGGAGATGCAAGCCCTGTTATTTCCGGAAACAGAGTCTACCTCATTACCAGGCAAGGCATGAATGAAGTTGCCATGTGTCTGAATGCTGAGACTGGTGCAGAGTTATGGAAAAGTCCCTACCCTGCCCCGGCTGTTACAGGTCCGGCAAGTTCTCACCCCGGCCCGAGGAGTACTCCTGCCATAGCCGACGGTAAAGTTGTGACACTTGGAGTTTCAGGAGTGTTATCGTGCTTCGACGCCCAGTCAGGCAAACTTCTATGGAGAAAAGAAAATCCCTCAAATGCTGTTCCCCAGTTTTTTACAGGCACATCACCGCTTGTAACAGACGGATTATGCATCGTGCATCTGGGTACACAAAAAAAAGGAGAGGTGCTGGCTCTTAACCTGGCTACAGGTGCTGAGAAGTGGAAATGGTCAGGAGATGGTCCGTCCTATTCATCACCATCAATAATGACAATTGAGGGTAAAAAACATATTATACTTCTGACTGAAGACAAACTGATAGCCCTCGATATGGCAGACGGCAAACTTTTATGGCAGGTGCAGGCTGTTCCACAGCAGAGGTTCTATAATTGTACAAGTCCCTATATTGACGGGCAGATGATTTATTTTACAGGACAGGGGACCGGAACAAAAGCGGTAAAAGTGTCAAAAGAGGGAGAATATTTTGTTCCAAAAGAAATCTGGAGCAATCCTGATGTCGGTGCAAAATGGAATACGCCAGTTCTGAGAGACGGGTTTCTGTATGGCTTTACCGATCAGAGAAGAATCTACTGCATTGATGCAGCTACAGGAAAAACTGCATGGTTAAATGACGAGGTTCAGAGCGATTTTGCAACACTTCTTGACTGCGGAGATTTTCTTGCGGGACTGCCAAGTACAGGGAATCTTCTTATTCTAAGGCCGGATTCAAAAGCCTATAGTGAGACTGTCAGATACAAAGTAACAGAGACTCCTGTATTTGCTTTTCCTGTATTAAAAGGG
>JABUEV010000256.1 GCA_013314865.1 Bacteroidales bacterium
CCGGAATGGCAAACGGACATGTTCGGGCCATACTTCTGGGGCTTATGATAGGATCAATATCATGGGCAGGCAGTATGATCGCATTCGGAAAACTTGACGGATGGATAGGAGACCTGAGAGTTAAGGCAATGAGATATGTGAATATTGCTATACTTCTGGTTCTTATCGGCTTCATAATCTTTATAATGACCCGAAAGGTGACTGCCAGTGCAGAGCTTATGCCTCTGGTTTACATCATGTTCGGCCTGTCGGTGGCATATGGTGTCCTGTTTGTGATGCCAATAGGGGGGGCCGACATGCCTGTTGTGATATCTCTTCTGAATTCCTTCACGGGGGTGGCAGCGGCTATGGGAGGATTCCTCTACAACAACCAGGCTATGCTTACCGGAGGTATTCTGGTAGGCTCTGCCGGTACTATTCTTACAATACTTATGTGCAGGGCAATGAACCGTTCACTCCTGAATGTCATTGCCGGTGTTTTCGGAGGCGGAGGAAAACATGATTCAGCTTCAGGCACCATTCGTGAAATAACTGTATCTGACGCTGCAGTCCTTTTAAGCTATTCAAGAAAAGTGGTGATTGTACCGGGATACGGACTGGCGGCCGCACAGGCACAGCATATATGCCACGAGATGGATAAATTGCTGGAAGAGAAAGGAGTGGAGGTGAAATATGCCATACATCCGGTGGCAGGAAGAATGCCCGGGCATATGAATGTTCTGCTAGCCGAGGCTGATGTCCCTTATGAACAGCTCGCTGAAAGTGACGAAATCAATCCTGACCTGCCAAATACAGATGTGGTAGTTATCATCGGAGCAAATGATGTGGTCAATCCTGCCGCTGAAGATGATCCCTCTTCACCGATATACGGAATGCCGATAGTAAGGGCGCGTGAAGCAAAAAATATTATTGTAATGAAACGAGGAATGGGCAAAGGATATGCAGCCATAGAAAATATGCTCTTCTTTAATGAAAAGACACGCATGCTGTTCGGCGATGCCAAAACCACACTTCAAAATCTGGTAAACGAGATTAAAAACCTTTAAGACTGCGAGGCTACCTTGAAGCCGGCCTCATGACATCATTCACATACCTGAGGTCGATGACCGGAAACTCCGTGATTCTAAGTTTTGCGCTTCCGTATGGGACAAGAGTAATCACTTCCGGGTCTCCTTCCGGTTTTACAGGACTAAGCGGCGGCACATCGGCTGAATTGTCTTTCATTGTCCACCCGGGAATCTTCATGCCTCTAAGTTTAATCATTACAGGAGGATCAAAGTCGTACTTCACATATCGGGCAGAATCTTCCGACCAAACCATATCACCCCTGTCACCAAACGGATATGGCCCTACGGGATTTTCAACTATTTCCGCACCTCCTGACACATTGCGCCTGTCAGTCAGCAGGCCGTAATTCCATGCCGATAACGGATGTATCTCCCAGTCAACACTTCCCTTGTAACCAAAATTGTCATAATTGAGTTTTACACTTCTGTATTCCTTCTCAATTCTTAACGAATAGTATAAAGGTCCGCTCATTATTGCAAGAGAATTGTTGTACCGTGTTTCTCCCCTCAGCTTCATGGGAATCTTCATCCGTATCTCATCTCCGTTATTCCATTTCCTGTAAAGTTTAATGCTTTTCCC
The DNA here is from genome assembly GCA_013314865.1 of Bacteroidales bacterium. Taxonomy (GTDB): domain Bacteria; phylum Bacteroidota; class Bacteroidia; order Bacteroidales; family VadinHA17; genus LD21. The sequence goes on from JABUEV010000256.1 coordinate 1,648, forward strand.
CGCGGTCTCTGAAACTGTTTTCCCGTTAACATATACGGAAGCGCTGTCGCACCAGCCAGGCACTCTCAGGTACAATGGAAATTTTGCGGACCTGTTAATACTTATCCTGAAAATAATATCTCCCCTGAACGGGTATTCCGTTTCCTCTGTGACTGTCACTTCAGTCCCTTTACCGACTTTTGCGGTTACCTTTGATGGTCCGTATGCCACAGACGCCAGACCATTGTCATTGGTTGCCATCCACATACTGCTTACAAATTTTGGCCAGCCCTGATGCATATTGGCCAGACAGCATGCAAAATTTGGCATCAGGCCGTAAATATTTGAAAAGTTTCCGTTTGTGCTCCAGCTTCGCTTGTCTCCGGAGACAAGCACCTGGTTTGACTGCTGATCATACTGGTGTGCCCACATATCAGCAGTGGTAGTGCCTGGCAATGCGTTGTAGGCAAGCAATTCAAGCCTGTCGGCAAATGAATTCTCCCCGAATATCTCGTAAAGGTTTTCAAGAGAAAACATGTATTCCACCACAGCACAAAGCTCGGTACCCCTGTCCGGGCTCTTTCCGGAAAGATGCTCGTCACCCGAGAACCTTCCGCATGCCTGACCGTGGTTCCTGTCGTATTTGATAATGCCGTCAAATACTGCCTTTCTGAATCTTTCATCTTTTGATTGCTGATACCATAATCCCGGGTATTTGATTGCCATGGCATTGTTGACCACATGGGCGGTAAGTCCTTCCGGCCCCCAGTTGAGAGGTATCCTTTTTTCTGCAGAGGCTGCTGAATCCCACGGGAATTTTTCATAATAGGAGGTCCAGTCAAAACTGTTGCGGAATATTGACTCAATTACAGCAGGTATTAAGGAATCGGAGGTATGGCGGTAAAGCCAGTATCCGGTCACCGCATTTTCCATGGCACGCACTCCCCTCCAGTCTTTGTCGGGCCAGTCGGGAGGAGTGTCATGCAGATATCTGAAATATTTCTTCAGAACCTCAATAGCCCTGTTGTCGCCTGTTGCCTCCCAGTACTGCATAAGGACCTTGTTGGCGACAGCCAGAGGCCACCTGTCCCTGTTTTTTGAAGGCCCGTACCAGCCTGAATCAGTACTGCTGGAAATTATTGGTTCAATCCAGTCTCTGACCTTATTTTTAAGCCTTTCATCATCAAGAAGCCAGGCTAGCGGTACAAGACCGTCGAGATAATAAGGCCCTCTTTCCCAGGCCTCGCCATCTCCTCCCCTCCATGATGAATTAACAAGGTCGGGCCAGAAATCATCAACATGCCCTGCAAGACCTTCTGCCTGAATCTCAAGCTGTCTCTCAAGCCATCCCTCCGGCCTGACTGAGCCTAAAGGAAGACGGATATAGGCATTGCCGGCCAGTGGCTCCGGATTGCTTTTATAATTTTTGTTTTTGGTTTCATTACTGCATCCTGTAAATACCATTAACAGAAAAAATCCTGTTAATATTAAAGCAAGCCTTCTCATGTTTCGTAGTTTATTACACAAATATCGCAAAGATTTTGAATCTGCACGATTATTACTCCCCCAGCTCCCATGGCGGCTTCAGCGCCGGATTGACACTCCTGCCTAAATCCACTGCTTCAAAGACCTGCAGCATGTCAAACCATGCTGTTCCCGCTCCCGGCATCGACAACAGCACATTTGTCCTTGCCGGTAAATTGCTGTCAGGAGGAATTGTAACATTTGTTACAAATTGCTGCCACTCTGGTCCGGGGATGAAACGTTTTCTGCCATATTCTCCCAGTCCAAGTTCAAAAGTTGCAGAAGCCAGTTTTCCTGCTTTCAGAGAGCCATTTTCAGAAGTGACCGATTGCCATGGATCCCTTTTTGCCCATACTGACATTATATACGTTTTCCCTTTTTTTATCGAAATCGGATAGAATCTAAGTCTGACACTATTGTTTTCTTTGGGTGTTACAAGTCTTAATGAATGAGTTCCTTCAATGTGTTCCCGTGTATCAGTGAAATAGGTTGCCCCGCGGTCTCCCAGCGCCCATGCATAGCAGGCAGAAGGGATGCCCGGACTGGCCAATTCTTCAAACCCAGGATCCTTAAGAAGGTTATCCCTGTAAGGTTTGATTTTATTCTCTTCAGGCTTAAGGCGTATCATATACACCTGTGTACCAAAGGCCTGCAGATAATCGGAAATCATCCCCGACTGAACTCTTACTGTACGGTTCTCAAATATCACGACTGCATTTCCGCTGTAACTGTTTCTCAGCCGTAAATTTGCCCTCAGCGGAGCATTTGTGGTGTTGACAGCCATCACCATCAATATTCCTTTATGAAGACCAGATGCAACCTTTATATATGATTCTTCTGCAATAACAGTAACGGGATCTTCGTCTGACAGGAGCCAGGGTGCCAGTTCGGCTATTTCAACCGCCATCCTGCCGCATTCGTTCCAGGCAGGCACTGATTTTGGAAAGACATTCAGGCCGTGCCTTATGAAATATTGTATCCCCCTTGCTCCATTCACTATTGCCTGGTATGTCATGGATCTTATTTCCTGAATGGTCGGTTCACGTCTCCAAAGCTCCCCTCCTCCGAAAGCCTGAGGAACTATCCATAAAGGTTTTTTACCTGCAAATTCACTGCTTAGCTGGCTGGCGGCATTACCTACTGTCGTTACAGGCAAGTCGGGCACGGGGTATGGATCGGCCATGACAATATCCATTGCCCCGGAGTATTTGACTGCTGAAATGAAAGGCGCCATAAATACAACCGTTACTGGGTGCCATGGATCCGTCTCCCTGACTGTCAGGTAAACCGACTCCAGTTCAGAAGGAGGTATCCTGTAACCGTTGGGTTCATCGGCAATGTACCAGGCCAGCAATGCCGGGTGATCCATGAATCCTTTTATCTCAGCTAAGAGAAGCTCTTTTTTTTCTTCAGGAGTCAGTCCTTCAATCTGTGATCCTACTCCGCCGCCTCCAGAAACAGACAAAAGGTTATAATGCACTTTCATCCCCAGTTCCGCACA
>JABUEV010000257.1 GCA_013314865.1 Bacteroidales bacterium
TTGCAGGAAATTATTGGTGCTATAGTCCTTCTCTGCGAGAGCCAGTTCAACTATTTCATTAATGCTGGAGGTGATAAACTGCTCATGTTTGAGAACCTCATTGAACAATTCTTCAACATTTTTATAATCAGCAGGCGGCTTCGTGAATGCAGGGATAACTGCTTTGCCTCCCCTCTCATTGATGTATTTAACAAATTTCAGCATATGCTGTTTTTCCTCTTCGGCCTGGGCATAGAGCCATGAAGCTACCCCGTTAAATCCGTTATTCTCAGCCCAAGAGGCCATTGCAAGATATAAATTCGATGAATATCCTTCCCTTTCAACTTGCCTGTTGCAGAGATCTTCAATTTTCTTTTTTAACATAGCTTTAAATTTTAATTATTAATATCCTTAAACATCAAAGTATTCCGGAATGTTCAATTCCAAGCAGATTCTTAATTTCCAGCACAAGGTCATTTAATGAGAACGGTTTGAAAAACACCGAGTTCGCACCAAGGGCTTTTGCCATATCAAGATAGCCTGCCGGACCTGCCTTTCCACCTCCTGAAATTGCCACTATTTTTGTACCAGGTTTTATTTCCCGTATTTTCATAATTACTTTCAGACCATCTTCTTCGGGCATTATCAGGTCAGTTATTACAAGATCAGTTACACCAGGTTTAAAATGAATCAAAGCTTCTTTTCCGTTACTTGCTTCAAAAACGGTAAAATTATTTCTTATAAGGGCTGATTTTAACATTTCCCTTAATTCAATATCGTCCTCAACTATCAGGATACCTGGCATATTAAACAAAGCAGAGTTAGTATTTCAAATCAGTTTTCACTTTTATGAAGTACCAAATTTACTAAATCTCATCTCAATAATGGGAGATAAATTTTAAAAATTGATCCTTGCCCGGGTTTGCTTGAGACAATTATCTCCCCTTCCATTTCTTTTACAATACCGTAAACAACCGATAATCCCAGCCCGGATCCTTTTCCAGGTTCCCTTGTTGTATAAAAAGGATCAAATATTTTGCTGACAGAAGAGGGTTCTATTCCTTTTCCTGTGTCCTGAAATATCAACAGAACATAATTCTCTTCGTAACTTTTTCTTACGACTTCTTTCTTCAACTCCTCTGCCTCAACCTGTTTGATAATTACACTCAGAGTTCCGCCTTTTTCTTCCATAGCCTGGATTGCGTTTGTCACCATGTTAAGGCATAATCTGAATAATTGTGTCGGATCTCCAAGAACCATTAAATGCGGGTTGCATATTTCAGGTCTGATAGAAATGCCGGAAGGTTTAATTGAATTAATAAAGTCAAGTGTCTCATTAAGAATTTCTGATACTGTTACCGGCCGTTTTTCATGAGTTATCTGCATGCTGAAGGTAAGAATTTTATTCACGAGGTCTTTGCCCCTGTTTACAGCATTAAGTATTCTTCCTGCTTTTTCAGCTGAATCAGTATCTTCTCCAAGATCTTCGTACAGCATTTCTGCATATCCGGCAATAGTTGCTAATATATTATTGAAATCATGTGCAATTCCTCCCGCAAGAACTCCTATTGTTTCCAGTTTCTGAGCCTGGAGCAGGCGTTGTTGATAAGTATTTTTCAGGTCCTTAATTTCTTCTTTTAGTTCAAGAGCCTGAAGTTCTGCAGTTTTCAGATCGCTAATATCGAATGTTTCAGCCATCAGATGAGTTATCTCTTCTTTATCTCCAATAACCGGTCTGAAAACTACTTCAAAATATCTCTTTTCAGAGTCTGGCATACTGAATGCAGCTTCATACCTTATTGTTCTGCCTTTGAAACACTCATCAAGATTGCCTTTAATTTTCGTGCTGAAGATTTCATCACCCCAGATTTCGGCCAGCGATTTTCCTAGAAGTGCCTCTCGCTCTTTCATGTGAGCCTTGCAAAATGCCATATTAACGCTTTCATAACGGTAATCCCGGTTTATGATGCTGATCATGGAACGGTAATTATCAATAATCTGATCGGAAATTGCCTTTTCAAATCCGGCATATCTCCTCACATCACCTCCGGAATATTTCTTAGGTGTTTTTTTCATCAGGCCTGAAAATCAGTGGCTCTAATCAGAGCAGGTCAAGGTTAAATGTTTTCTTAAGTTCTTTAAGCATGGGGTATTTGTTAACCAGATATGTGTACTTCTGTTCATCAGTATAGATAATTTCATTTGTTTCAGAGGATTCAACAACTGATTCAATTTCTACATCTTCAGACTGAAAGCGTTCCGCAATAAAAGATTTGAGCCTTTGCTTGTAGTTTTGAATAAAAAGATCCTTCTGTGCTGCATTGGTCATGTGAAGTTTAATAAGCTGATCATTTATAATCTCCGGTCTGATGGATTTGAACATACTGATTACTCTGGTGCCTTCACCTTTAAGGCTGTCGGCAAATTCTTTCCACGCTTTTTCAAAGGAGTCATAATCAAGTTCAGCTTTTACCAGGGCGGGTTGTTCTGCTTTTTCAGGCTCATGGACTGCTGTTAAGTTTGCAGCAGGCTTTTCATCATCTGAGATAACCTCCCTGACTGAAAAAGACTTTGACTGGCTGTCAGTCTGTTTTTCTTCGTGATAAATATGAGGAGCTGGCTTTTTTGACCTGGCATCCGGTTTATCATTCTCTCTCAGAATTTCTGATTTTGGAGGCAGTGGAATTTCAGCTTCGGCCTTTATTTTTTTTTCAGGTCTGTCATTTTTTTTTTGAAGTTCTTCCCCTGTTCCGCTTGCGAGACGGCACAACTGAATTAAAAAAAGCTCAACATGAAGTCTTTGATTTTTACTTGATTTGTAGTTTATTTCACAATTACTTCCTGCCTCTAGAGCTTTGTATAAAAAATCAAGGGAACAATCAGATGTCTGCCTGAGATAACGTTGTCTGACAGATGGAGTTGTTTCAAGGAGTTTTAATGTAGCTTCATCCCTGCTTACCAGAAGGTCCCTCAAATGATTGTTAAGTCCTGAAACAAAGTTATGGCCATCAAATCCATTTTCAAGAATTTCATTAAAGGTAAGGAGGATATCTGACAAATCACCTCTAAGGGCAGCATCAACAGTCCTGAAGTAATATTCATAATCCAGGACATTCAGATTTTCGATTACATCCCTGTATTTAACAGATTTCCCGCATAAACTGACAACCTGGTCAAATATAGAGAGTGCATCCCTTAATGCCCCGTCAGCCTTCTGGGCAATAACATGAAGTGCCTCGTCCTCTGCTTCAATACCTTCATTTTTTGCAACATACGAGAGTCGTCCGATAATATCTTCAAGATGGATTCTGTTAAAATCAAATATCTGGCAACGAGAAAGAATTGTCGGGATTATTTTGTGCTTTTCTGTAGTGGCAAGGATAAAGATTGCATGTGACGGAGGTTCCTCCAGTGTTTTCAGAAATGCATTAAAGGCTGACTGGCTTAGCATGTGAACCTCATCAATTATATATACACTGTACCTGCCTATCTGAGGCGGAATCCTTACCTGTTCAGTCAGGCTTCTTATATCATCAACTTTATTATTAGATGCGGCATCAAGCTCATGAATGTTAAAAGAGCGCTGGGAATTGAATGAAAGACACGATTCACATTTGTCACAAGCCTCACCTTCACTGCTTAGATTGCTGCAGTTAATGGTTTTGGCAAAAATCCTTGCACATGTAGTTTTACCTACTCCTCTTGGACCACAGAACAAATAAGCCTGTGTAAGATGATTATTTTTAATGGCATTTTTAAGTGTTGATGTAATTGTGTCCTGACCTACAACCATGTTAAAGGTAGCGGGACGGTATTTTCGTGCTGAAACAATAAAATTCTCCATCTAATATGATATTGCAGTTTCCGGGTATGAACCGATACAAATATACTCAAAAAGCTTTCAGCAGATTCGGCATGGAATAAATACCTTTATATAAAAATATAAACTCCAGAATATTAATTTTCACCTGTTTGATTTTCATATAAAATAAAAAAAGTTTACTTTTGCGAGCCAAAATCAATAAACTTAAAGTAATATTATGTTAAACCATTACGAAACCGTTTTCATTGCAACTCCCGTTTTATCTGAGAACCAGATGAAGGAAGCGGTACAGAAATTTAAGAAGGTCATAACCGAAAACAATGGTGAGATCGTGCATGAAGAAAACTGGGGCCTGAAAAAACTGGCGTATCCCATTCAGAAAAAATCAACAGGATTTTATTATCTGATAGAGTTTAAAGGACCCGGTGACCTGATTGAGAAGCTCGAAGTCCAATACAGAAGGGATGAGCGGATTATCAGATTCCTTACTTTCAAGATGGATAAATTTGCCGTCGAATACGCAGAGAAAAAAAGAAAGCAGAAAGAATCAGTAAACATTAAGGAGGAATAAGGAATGGCACAGAATGAATCAGAGATAAGATATCTCACACCACCGACAGTTGAGATCAAGAAGAAAAAGTATTGCCGGTTTAAAAAGAACAGAATACGTTACATTGACTACAAAGACCCTGAGTTTCTGAAAAAATTTCTGAATGATCAGGGTAAAATCCTTCCCAGGAGGATTACCGGCACCTCTTTGAAATACCAGAGGAAAGTTGCCAAGGCTATTAAGAGGGCCCGTCATATTGCTCTGCTCCCATATGTAACTGATCTGTTAAAATAAT
>JABUEV010000258.1 GCA_013314865.1 Bacteroidales bacterium
GTCCTTTTATCTGAGGATAATAGAAGAAATTTCAAATCCTGTTGCATTTTCGTTGCCATCTTCAGGAATCATAAACTGAACTCTTTCAATGTCCTGCAGTGAAAATGGTTTCTTAAATTTTGAAGTATACCAGAAAGGAAGGAAGACCGGGTATGGCCTTGGAAGAAGGAAAAGCATTCCATCCTCAAGGCTTTTCAGATCAATGACCGCACCATTTCTGTCAGGCGATAATAAGCCCGGGGCACTGTATGCATTACCGTCCTTGCTTATCAGAGAGACAACAAATCTTACAGGTTTGTCAGAGGCTTTGGCATCAATATATATCTCAGAGTATTTTTCAGCGTATCCCGAGATACTCTTTATAGTTTCCCCGATATAATTATGTATCAAATAAATAATTCCTGAAGAATTGGTCCGGCTTGCGGAATTATTTTCAGCGTTAATTGAAATTTTCATCCTTGTGCCTCCTGTAACACCCGAGACAAGGGTGTTGGTTCTGACAGCCGGTGTGTTGAAGTATATGACGTTTTCGTTATTTTCCTCCGCATGAAAAATCTGAATCTCACTTCCGGCCGGCAATACCCTGACTGAATATGTTTCAGGGTTATAGTAGTCCCAGCTGTTGGAAGGTCCTTTTACCCCGCCCGGATAAACATATACTTCCCCGTTTTCAAGTTCAGCGTTTACTGAATAATAAAGAATGCCTGCCCTGACAAGTGAATCAGGGATTACTGCCTTATAGTCATAATTGTCTGTCTTTTTCATCGGGATGAGTACAGGTCTGTATCCTCCCCTTCCCCTGAAACCGGTCATAAAAGGCTGAATGACCAGTTGTCGTATGGGCAAGGGTGGGGAAACGACCCTGACAGTAACCTCAATAGATTGATTTTCTGACACCTGACGCGGAGCTTTGTGAATAAAATAGAATTTATTTTCTGATTCCGGCAGGGCATGGTACTCATTTATTCTTATTGCCCCCATTTTTAAATCAGAAGGTCCGTTATAGGGGCTCTCTGATGAAAGTACATAGGCTCCGGGTGTAATTTCAAATCTTCCGTTTTCAGCCCTGACAGAATAACTGTTCCCATTGTTGATTCCCTTTACATAAAAACTGCTTCCAAGATCAGGAAGATTTATGCTCATTTCATATTTGTTCCACTTTATCAATACATTTTCGATTCGGGGAGTAGCTCTCGAGAATGGATCCCTTACCCAGACGGCATCTGGCATCACTTCAAGTCTCCAAACTCCTTCTCCTATCCTGTCAAGAAAATATGCACCATAACCTTTGTAAGATACGATGGGAGAAGAGCCATAACCTGCCACTGATCTGAGGGAAGACCTGTCAGGCGGATCTGTCTCAGTATTGCCGGTATGGTAATAGAGTTCTCCTGTTACAAGCTCAGAAAGATCCTCACTATAACTAATTTTAAGTCCCTTTGTTTCAAATGGTTTTGTTTCATTTTCCCTGTCTCTTCTGAACTGAGGATTTCTGAAAACCTCACCCGCTATCTTAAACCCGACGGCTTTTTGGGGTGAGCATAACAGATTCAGAAAATGTGTCTGGTATTCGGTGTTGATTGAAGCCATGACAGCAGGATCATATGAGAACATCGTCACCCACTGCATTCCGGCCTCCTTGAATGAAAGTGCAATCGGAGGGTACATGTATGATCTGCCCACATCAGCAGCATCAAATTCATAGACCAGCCGGGCCTGGGGTTTAAAATATTTCTCGTTTCTGAAGGGCATGTCATAAATATCAACATAGGGTAAGTAGTTGCCTTTAATTTCATGCCCTGCCACCAGTCCGGCCGGATACCATTGGAAAGTGACTCCGTCGGTTCCTCCTTTAATAAAATCTTCGAGAAGGCTTATATTCTGGGTTATATTATAAAAAACCGGTTTTTTGCATCCGGCTGATCTTACTGCCTTTATCATTCTTTTTACAAAGAAGGTTGTTTCAGCAGGTTTTGAATGTCCGGGCTCATTGCATATCTCAAAGCCAATTAACATTGGATCTTCGCTGTATGACAAACCTGTGTATTTGTTAACATGACTTACAAACTGCTTCAGGTATCTCTCCTGTGCGGCAATAGCTTGAGGCTCAAGATATACATTGCTTTTGTTGTACTTCATCGAAAACCCGGGAAGCTGTTCATTCGGTTCGGGATAGCCGTTTCCCCAGTAAGCAATTGGGGTAAGAAAAACGTATATTCCCCTTTCCTCCAGCTTAAAAATGAGATAATCCAGAAGGTCAAGATGCTCGTTGGCAATCAGGTTTCCGTCTCCGTCGCTTATCTCGCAATCCCAAACATGAACACGGTATGCGTTTATGCCAAGCCGGGCAAGGTGGTAGGTATCCATGTCAATAACCTTCCTGTGGTCATAGCCCATCCGTTCAATTTGTCTGAAGGCATGGGCAAAAGGCGTTGTATAATTAACCCCCCAGAAGTAAGCTTCCTTATTATTGTTTGTCCACAGCATTCTGCCGTTTTTGTCAATCCTTATCAGTCCGGTTCTGGTCTGCGCATCAATACTCAGACTTGCAATGAGTAATAAAACCGAAAGAAGGGATAGTCTTAGATACAAAATCTTCATAATAAATGAAATTTTGCCGGATTTTTATATAGATTTTCCTGTGTCGAATTCATGTTCAATTTTTTCAAGAGTTTTACCCTTTGTCTCGGGAAGTCTGGCAAAGATAAACCAGAAGCCTGCGACGCATATCAGGCCGTAAAGCCAGAAGGTGCCCGATGCCTTCAGCAGATGGTTAAGAATTGGGAAGGTGTAAGTAAGAATGAAGCAGGCTGACCAGAGTGCAAAAGTAGCCACTGACATCGCCAGTCCCCTGACCCTGTTTGGAAAAATTTCCGACAATATCACCCATGTAACCGGAGCCAGTGACATTGCGTAGCATGCTATTGCTGTCACAACCATTATAAGCATTGGTAGTCCTCTGATATTGAGAAAATACATCAAGCCGAGTATTGCATAGATTACCGCAAGCCCTCCTGCCCCCATAAGCATCAATGATTTTCTGCCAATTTTGTCGACCGTGAACATTCCGATAAAAGTAAATACAAGGTTCACACTTCCGGTGATCACAATATTGAACAAAATGTCTGACACAGAATAACCGGCATTTTCAAATACTTCCTGGGCATAATTAAATATTACATTAATCCCGCACCATTGCTGGAACACTGCAATAATGACTCCCGTAATCAGGATGCCCGAAACAGGTTTCCTGACAAGTTCCCTGTAACTCACTTTCGATCCGGAAGAGGAAAGCGTCTCCAGTATTGCCGGCAATTCACTGTCAGCATATTCTGGTCCCCCTATTATTGACAGTATAGTATGGGCCTTTCTATGATGTTTTCCTTTTCTTGCAAGCCATCTCGGGCTTTCAGGAACCAGCCACATCAGGGCAAAAAACACCAGTGCCGGAATGGCACAGGCATAGAACATCCACCTCCATCCCGTTTGTCCGTTCCATGAGTACATTATTTCCATGGTTGTCGAGCCAGGTGCGACAGGTTCTGCTATCCTCCAGTTAATAATCTGAGCCGCCAGTATTCCTATCACTATCGTAAGCTGGTTGATTGACACAAACCGGCCTCTGGTTTCAGCAGGCGTTATTTCAGCAATATATACCGGTGAGAGATTTGATGCAAGACCGATACCGACGCCTCCTGCGATCCTGAAGATCACAAATTCAGCAAGAGACACTGCGGAGCCTGTTCCGATTGAAGCGACAATAAAAAGAAATGCTGACGCTATGAGCATCTTCTTCCTTCCGTATCTGTCGCTGAACCAGCCTGCCACACCTGCCCCGGTAAGACAGCCAACCAGGGCACAGCTCATAACCCATCCCTGCATGGCAGGATTGCCGGTAATGCCAAAAAATGGTTCGTAAAACGGCTTTGCGCCCCCGATTACAACCCAGTCATATCCGAAAAGCAATCCGCCCATGGCGGATACAAGAGATACTGAAAGCAGATAATTCCAGTTGTAGTGTCTCTCTTTCATCAGAATATATCTTTTATTTTAACACGAAGTTGCACAGAGTATTAAGGGAGTTTCACGGAGTTAAATTAATAATTTTCTGCCGGCAGAAGATATGAAACATACTGCGGTTGTATATTCTTTCCGTATCTACAATTCCTTCAAAGCCTGAAGCATTGCCACCACATTTTCGAATGGAACATTTGCCTGGATATTATGTACAGTATTGAAAACGAATCCCCCGTTTTCATTCAGTATTCCAACCTGCCTTTTAACCTGTTCCTTTACCTGTTCAGGAGTTCCGAACGCAAAGACACCCTGGGTGTCAACCCCGCCGCCCCAGAAGACTATCCTGTCGCCAAACCTGGTTTTCAGCTCCTTTGTATCCATTCCTGCCGCATTTATCTGCACAGGATTTATTATATCGAAGCCTGACTCAATAAAGAGATCCAGAAGAGATATAACTGACCCGCATGAATGCTTGAAAGTTTTCCAGGCAGTATTTTGATGGATCCAGTCATTTATCTTTCTGTAATAAGGCATCCAGACCCTGGCATACGTATCGGGCGAACAGAAAGTTGAATTCTGGGTTCCAAAGTCGGTACCGCATATAAATACAACATCCACTTTA
>JABUEV010000259.1 GCA_013314865.1 Bacteroidales bacterium
ACACTGCTATTCAGGTCCGGGCACTTACCTGGTCCAGCTTGATGTTGTGAACCTGATCACACAGGAAGTTTTGGTTAACCAGAAATCTGAAGTCCTTGAGGTGAAGGACGTTGAACAGCCTTATATTTCAGCACCCGATACAACAATTCCGGGAGAAGCTGTCAAATTCAGTGCCGGTCTGACGAACCTGCCAGGATGGAACATTGCACAGTATTACTGGAATTTTGGTGATGAAACAATTGCAGTTGGCAGAGATGTGGAGAAGGTATATACTACTCCGGGCACTTATAACGTTCAGCTTATTGTCACAACTGCACCTGACGCTGAAGGCAAAGTAAGAGATGCATGTGTGTCGCGAAATATAGTTATTTCAGGAAGACGCTGATATGTAAAATGATTATTTTTGAGAACGGATGAAAGGGGAAAAAATAACCAGATACAAAATATTTATCATATTTATCCTTGTGATAATTATCCGGCTGGATTTAACCGGTCAGGCTGTCCCGGGCAAGGATGAAAACATTCCTTTTCTTGTAACCTTCGGAAAGAACGGGGAGACATCTTGGGGCGACAATGATTTTTCATCAATATTCTTTTTTACAATACCCAAAGATTTTAAACAGCAGTTTTACATTAAAGTTTTTGACCCTGACTGTGGAGGTGAACATGATGAGATACAGGGATTTTTTGACACAAGAACCATGTTTTCGGTATATGGAGGCAAAGGGGTAGACCCTGATAAAAATGAGGCCTCAAGAGGATTACTGCCGGGAGTGGATTTCAAAACGGGAAACCTGCTGGCATCAAGGGTATTCGGGAATGACAGCAGATATGACAACAAATACTATTCTTTCGGTCCTTTCAATCCGACTGAAGGAGATTACAATGAAAAATGGCAAAGCTATATTTTTAAAATCATCTGCGAAGGAATAAGCGGTGACGACGGCAACCTGTACCGTTATTTTCTGAGCCGTGTGCCTGATGCTGAACAGCCTGTTGAGGGAGCAAACGCCTTTACTTATGAATATACTTTCAGAATGTGGAATGACAACAAAAGCGTATCACATATATATCCCTATGTCGACACAGGTGTTGTATGGATCAGACAGCGAAACTTTGACTGGGATGATGATGGCACAATTCTGGTGGTATCAAGATATAAGCAGGGGATTACTGTCCCCATTTCAAATGAAGATGACTGGGCAATGTCCAGGATCCCGATAGAGCCGGCTGAGGTCGGAAAATCACTCGATTTTCAGTTTCATAAAAAACAGGAGTATCTGGTAAGAAATAATAATGTGGTGGTTTCACTGGAAAACCAGAGAGGTGACGCATTGAAGTTCTACAGCTCACCTATCGGGGGAGTGCCTGTTTATCAGCCTGTAACAACAATCAGAAAGATTCAGAAAAAATAAGAAAGATCTGTCATGAGGGTTTCATTTCCACATAAAATACTTATATCAGGCTTTTTAATTCATCTGCTTTCCCTTATTAATGCAGATTGCCAGACATACCGGTTCAGAAATTACGGAATGTCAGATAATCTGCCTGGCAATGTAATTTACACGCTCAACCAGGATGACAACAGGTACCTGTGGATCGGGACTCCTGAAGGTCTGTCAAGATTTGACGGTTATGAATTTCACAGTGTTACGTTTCCTGATTCTTCAGCCGGAAGATATCCCACCGCATCGTTGAAAGACCGGAATGGGGTAATTTGGTATGGATTCAATGACGGCTCCCTTTTTTGCACCGATAGATCGGGACTAAGACAGATCAATATTCAGAACAATATCACAATAAGTTCCATACTCGAAGGTCCGGACGGACAAATATATGTTTTTCCTCAGCGGCAGAAGATTTTCAGCGTCAGTCCTTCAGGCCAGAGAGAGGTACAAAGCTATTCACCTGCCGACGGGCTAATGATCTTTTCGGCTGCATTTACACGCTCGGGAAACATACTTGCCGGCACACAGGAAAATATACTTGTCTGCAGACTAAATGACGGATCCATAACTGTGGTAGATGCAGTTGAAGGTTTTGACTATGCAAGAATTCTGGCCATCTATCCTGTTGACGACAATGATAATTTTATTATTGGCACTGACGGAAACGGACTCTTTAAGTTGTCACTCTCAACGGGTGATAAACTGCTTGAAAGATTCGAAAATCACCCTGAACTGGAAACAATTACTGTAAAATCAATTTCAGGTGATTCGGAGAAAAACCTGTGGATCTCGACTGCAGAATCAGGAGCTATGAGGATAACATTAACCGGAGACAAGAGGGAAATAGAAAAAATACAGTTCTTTGGGGAAGCTTCAGGTTTACCCGGAAGCAATATTACCCAGGTTTTTCAGGATGCAGAGGGTAATTTCTGGTTTGGCACCAACGGTAACGGACTTTCTCTTCTTGTTTCAGACGCATTCAGTTTTTATGCTCCCGGCCGTGACGGCAGCCAGAATAATATTCTTTATGTTAAAAGTTTGAATGACAACCTGTTTCTTGGCACTCCCTCCGGTTATTTCATTTTTAACGAAAAGGAAGGCAAACCTGCCTCATTTTATGATATATCGTCAGCAATTGGCCGGAGCGAGGCAATATCTTACCAGGTCGATGATGGCAATACAATCTGGATTGGCACAAGAGGAGGCGGACTTTACCGAGCTTCAGTCAAGGGAAAAACAGAATTGTTCTACAGATCTGGAGACACCGGAGCAGATTATATCAACAATATTAAAACTGATGGATCAGATATCTGGCTGGCCACCCTGAATGGCGTCAGGATAATTGATAAGACAACACGCACACTCAGGGAGAGTTACAACATAAACAACGGGCTCCCTCATAACTATATAACCCAGCTGTTTCTGACAGGGGACAGAACAGCGGTAATTGCCACAGAAAGTGAAAGGATAGTGAGAGTCAGATTAGGTCAGGGTATTTTTTCAGACGATGCTGTAATGCATGGATTCACTCTCAACAAAATAACTGCAGTTACCATGGACAGGGATGGAGTTATCTGGGCAGCGACTGCCGGAAACGGTATTTTCAAATGTTTTGGAGATTCAGTAGCTTCCATCACAACGGCGAATGGTCTTTTTTCAAATTATTGCTATAGCATCTTCGCTGATTCTGAGAATAATATCTGGACAGGCCATGAAAGGGGTATCTCACGGCTTGACCAGAAAACCGGCCTGATAAAAACCTTCAGTACCGATTTTGCCCGCGCCGGAGTCTGCAATGCCGACTGTATTTACGAATCCGCCGACGGAAGAATCATGACAGGAACCACAAAGGGACTTATTGTTTATGACAGATCAAGGGACCAGAAAGCCGCAATCCCTCCGTTTAACAATATTAATTCCATAATAATAAATAACGTTGAGTATCCTGTCAGGGACAGCTATTCCCTTCCATACCGTAAAAATTATTCCCTAAGGGTTAAATATGCCGGGATAAGTCTCAGTAATCCTGAGAAAGTATTTTACAGTACTTACATGGAAAACTATGACATAGACTGGACCGGATTTTCTGCTGACAGGGAAGTTACGTACAGTCTGAGAGACGGCAATTACAGGTTTAATCTTATCTCAGTAAATGAAGATGGACTGACACAGGAAACCTCTTCAGCCTTTGAGATCCATATTAAACCACCGGTCTGGAGGGCGTGGTGGTTTATTCTGTCGGTTACAGGTTTAGCCATTGCAACTGTTGTTCTTATTGTGAGGCAAAGAGAGAAAGCCCAGAAAAAGATACAGGAATATCTTGAAAAAGAACTTGCAGCCCGTACGGAAGTAGTGATGAAGCAGAAGGCAGAAATCGAACAGCAGAATCATGAGATTACCGACAGTATTAATTATGCAAAACGTATTCAGTCGAGTATTCTCCCGGACGTGAACAAGTTAAAACAACAGTTTGGTGATGCTTTCATCATATTTTATCCAAGAGATATTGTCAGCGGGGATTTTTACTGGTTTGAAAAGATTGATGATGACAGATTCATTCTGGTCTGTGCCGATTCAACCGGACACGGGGTTCCTGGAGCATTTATGTCAATGATAGGCACCACACTTCTGCAGGATATTGTGGTAAGACAAAGGATAACAAAGCCATCGGAAATCCTTTCTATTCTTGATAAACAGATTTTCTCAATACTTAACAAAAATCTTGATGCTGGAGTATCAAACGACGGCATGGACATTGTGGTTTGTGAGTTTACCCGCAGTAACAGACATCTGAGATTCGCCTCAGCAATGCGGCCGGTTATTTTGCTTTTAAACGGGGAATCATATTACATAAAGGGCAACAGAGCTTCAGTAGGCGGCGAGTCG
Source organism: Bacteroidales bacterium (assembly GCA_013314865.1). Classification (GTDB taxonomy): domain Bacteria; phylum Bacteroidota; class Bacteroidia; order Bacteroidales; family VadinHA17; genus LD21. Next base: position 4,335 of record JABUEV010000259.1, read on the forward strand.
GTCTCGGAGAAATACTTTGACGACCAGGAATATTATCTTAACAAAGGTGATCTTATTTATCTATTCTCTGACGGGCTTCCCGACCAGTTCGGGGGACCGGACGGGAAAAAAATGAAGATTTCAAAGCTGAAAAGCCTTATAAGTGATTATTCTAATCTGGATCTTGACAGACAGAAGGAGGAAATAGACAAATTCTACCATGAATGGAAAGGCAGTTATGATCAGGTGGATGATATCCTGCTTTTAGGTGTCAGGGTTTGAAAATCCATTTTCAGTAAGTGTCGTTTACCGACAGTACA
>JABUEV010000260.1 GCA_013314865.1 Bacteroidales bacterium
CCAAAGAATCATGGATCTTGAAAATACAAAAGCGCAGATGCGGAAGGGTATTCTGGAGTACTGTATATTATCGGTATTATCCAGGAATTCCTGTTATGCGACTGATATAATAAGGGAGCTTAAAGAGGCAAAAGTGATAGTAGTGGAAGGGACTCTGTACCCGCTTCTGACCCGTCAGAAGAATGCTGGCTTGCTGAGTTACCGGTGGGAAGAGTCTCAGCAGGGCCCTCCAAGGAAATATTATGAACTGACGGCAGAAGGCAGGAAGTATCTTGAAGAACTGGATAAAGCCTGGGAGGAGCTGGTTGAATCTGTAAGCCTGATTAGAAAAAGTTGAATTAATTCAATTTAAACCATTAAAACATCATATAATGGACAAGACAATAAAAATAAACCTGGGGGGCGTGCTTTTTCAGATTGATGAAGAAGCATACAAAATGCTTCGCCAGTATTTAAATGAAATAGATTCCAGGTTGCGAAACATGCCGGGAGGGTCAGAGGCAATTGAAGATATAGAATCAAGGATTGCAGAGATATTTCAATCACAGAAAGGCAATGCAGGAGTCGTTACAAAAGAGAATGTGGAATCAGTAATTTCAATAATAGGCAAGCCCGAAACATTTGATTATGAAAATTCCGGCGACACCGCCCGGCAACCTGAGTCGTCCCCTAAAATTCTTTACCGTAACCCTGACGATTCAATAATAAGCGGTGTATGCGGAGGCCTTGCTGTATATATGAACATTCAGTCAGTCTGGATAAGGGTATTGTTTATTCTTGCCACTTTTTTGTACGGTATAGGTTTTTTTGTTTACATAGCTTTATGGATAGCGCTTCCGTTGGCCAATACTGATGTCAGGAGAAAAGAGATGTACGGCGGTGCTCCTGCCCCTTCCGGCAGACGGCCGGGACAGGAAGACATATTCACGCAACAAAGATTGCATTCCGGGCCTCAAAGCCAGGTTAACGTCGGAGGAGCAGTAAATGAAGTTTTCCGCTCCATCGGGAAGGCATTTATAATCATTGCCCGTGTTATTTTGGCAATTATTGGCGTCTCTCTTGTGATCGCAGGCTTTGTTGCTCTGGCCTCGTTTATTATGGTGTTTATTTTTAAGTACCCTGGTTATTTCTCAACTGATGAATTGGGATTCAACCTTGTATACATTCCTGACTTTCTTAATTATATTGTCAGCCCGGCATCCGCCTTATGGATTAAAGTACTTGTACCCGTTGCCGTTATTTTGCCTCTCCTTGCATTTATCTACTGGGGTTTGAAAATGATTTTCTGGTTCAGGGCTAAAGATGGAATAATCAGTCTTACAGCACTTGTTTTATGGGTTCTAAGTCTTTCGTTGCTGAGCATAATCCTGTTCAGCGAAGGTGTGAGTTTCGCTGAAACTGCTAAAAGTACTTCAGAACAGGCAATGCCTGCCGCACCAAAAGAACTTTACATTAAATGTGACAGAAAGGTGTCTGATCTTAATTATGACAAATCAATATCATTTGAAGATGATTACAAAATTTATCTGACTGATGAGTCCAGAGATATTTATATACGCACCATGATGGAAATTTTCAGCTCTGATGACAACACAGTAAAGATCAGGGTAAAAAAACGCTCAGCAGGCCGTAGTAAGGAAGACGCTTATTCAAAAACAGACCGGCTGATATATAATTACAGAATTTCAGGCGATACAATCTTTACAGATGAATATTTCACAGTTCCTTCATCCGGTAAATGGGCTTTTGACAATGTGAGAGCAAATATCTTCATTCCGGAGGGAACAATTGTTCACTTTGACACAGCATCAAGGAAGATGCTGGATCAAAACTACTGGTCAGATGAAAATGAAAATGACGGATTCGTAACAGCCAGGAGCGGTGAAATGATCTTAAAGGACGGCATTCTGCAGGAAATTGACCGATAATCATAAGGCAAAAACTATCTGTTTTCCACCCATCATTTTTTCAAAATCTCCGGTTTTTTACGAAAAACCGGAGATTTTATGTTAATGTAATGTTAAACACAGTCTTTATACTTGTCGGGTTAAAGTATTTTCATAATTTCATTGCCTTATTTTAACTAACTTTTTAATTAAGCCATGAAAAGATTATTGACCGCAGTCAAATTATTATTGTTTTTCTTTTTAATTCTGCCTGAGACAGCAAAAGCTCAGCCTGATACACTTAGAAAAGATGCACTAAACGTATTCATGGACGCATCCGATTACATCCGGAAAGAGATTCCGTACATTAATTATGTTCGTGATATAAGGGATGCCGACTTATATATAATAAACACATCTCAGAGGACAGGGGCTGGCGGCTATGAGTTTACTTATTTTATCACTGGCCAGAAGAGCTTTGCCGGAATGCGCGACACCCTGTCTTTTATTGCCAACCCTGATGATACCGAAGAGAGTCGGAGGCAGAAAGAGATAAACACTCTTAAAATGGGGTTGATGCGCTATGTTGCAAAGACACCGCTTGCTAAATACCTGAGAATAACCTTCAGCGAGCCGATGTCTGAAACCGTTTCAACCGACAAATGGAACAGCTGGGTTTTCAGAAGCTCCCTGAACGGCTATCTTAACGGAAGAAAAACCTATAAAAGCACCTATTTTTCAGGAAACATTTCCGCAAGCAGGATTACAGAGGACTGGAAAGTAAATATCAATGCCCGTTATTATACAGACAACTCAAAATACATTATAGGTGATGAAGTGATAAAAAGTCACTCCGATTCAAAATATCTGTCATCACTTATTGTTAAAAGTATTTCTGACCACTGGTCCATAGGAGGAACGGCTACTGCAGGCTCTTCGAGCTACAACAACAAGAAGTTCTATCTAAACTTCATGCCCGGAATAGAGTATGACCTGTTTCCATACTCCGAATCAACCAGAAGACAGTTAAGAATTCTCTATTCTGCCGGAATAAATGTCGTACAGTATACAGATTCAACCATTTATGACAAAATAAAGGAAAACCTGTGGCTTCATTCACTTTCTGCAGCTTATGAGGTTGTACAGAAATGGGGATCAATTGACTTCACCTTAACGTACAGTAATTATCTGCACGACTGGTCCAAAAACAATCTGGCAATTGACGGGTCTCTTAGCATAAGGGTAGCAAAGGGACTGAATGTTACTCTAGGAGGCGGAGCCTCTCTTATACATGACCAGCTGAGCCTAGTGAAGCAAAACCTTTCTTATGATGAAATCCTTCTCCAGAGGAAAGAGATTGCAACTCAATATGAATACTTTACAAGCTTCGGATTAACTTATACCTTCGGTTCGATTTACAATAATGTCGTCAATCCAAGATTTGGTAACAGTAGTGGAGGGGGTATGATGATTATAATGAGATAGTTTGTTTTGTCAGAAGACTGATGCCAGGATTGATCTGAAGTGACTGTGGTGACTCAGTGGTTCAAAATCAAGATGTTCCCAAAAACTTTGTTCCCGGGAATTACCTGTTAAATATGATTCTTTTTCAGTTTAAATCTGCTCATCATCCAACTAATTTTAATTTGCTTCGGAACAGATTTATTTGTAAATTAGATAAGACATTAATTATTAACTAATTTACTCAACCTCTAATCCACTTAAACCATGAATGCCCTAAAGTTTTTCATCTGTGCAGGATTGCTTGCTGCAGCAACTGTCTTGCCTTCGCGTTCACAGGAATCTGAATACGAGGATACTCCTTACTTCTCGGGAATGCCAAATTATTTTATCTATAGTGCGGAAGATATTGAGTTTGACAGTTACAATTTCTTTAACGGCAAAAACTGCAACACGATAGAAGGTAAAAAATTAAGAAGAGTCTACTCCCTGAAGGAGGATGCACAAAAAGCAAGTGCACTTCAGATAATCCGGAATTATTCAAATGCCATAAAAAACAACGGCGGCACTGTAGTATTTGATGGCCAGCCTCAGGAAGCTGATTGCGCAGAATTTAACGGACTGAATATGCTTGTAGGTAAGGCTATTAAAGATGGCAATGAATTATGGGTTGAGATTGCCACCCTTTCCGGAGATGACTATTATATGACCATTATTCTGAAAGAGGCTATGAAGCAGGATGTTACTGCCACATCAATGCTTGAAGCTCTTAATCGCGATGGTCACATTGCACTATATATCAACTTCGACACCGGAAAATCGGTAATTAAGCCTGAATCTCAGCCTGTTATTGATCAGATAGTCCAGATGATGAAGGAAAACCCCGATCTTAAAATTGGAGTTGAAGGACACACTGATAATGTAGGCAGTCCTGCATCAAACAAAACACTCTCTGAAGCAAGAGCAAAATCAGTCGTTTCAGCAATTGTGGCAAAAGGCATTTCTGCCGACCGGCTTTCCCCCGCAGGTTTCGGTCAGGATAAGCCAATTGCCGACAACACCACCGAAGAGGGCAGGGCAAAAAACAGAAGGGTTGAACTGGTGAAGAAATAAAACCGGTTCCTGCTATTTCAGGACCTTATACCATTATCACATACAGCCGGGTAACTGAATGAATAATTTAATTATCTGCAAGAAATGAAAAAGTTACTTATAATGGGCATGTCCATGCTTGTAAGCATGGGAGCCGTCTGCCAGGTTTATATTGACCTGAAGCAACTTAAA
>JABUEV010000261.1 GCA_013314865.1 Bacteroidales bacterium
CATGTTACATTTATAATGAAACTGACCTTGACAATATAATCGCCCAGACGGAAAGCCTTAAACCTGAACTTCTGATAATTGATTCAATTCAGACCATTCAGAGCAGTATGCTTGAATCTCCTCCAGGTTCGGTCTCTCAGGTCAGGGAATGTGCCGCACAACTGCTGAAACTGGCCAAAACAAGCGGCATGCCGGTTTTACTGATTGGCCATATTACAAAAGACGGCACTCTGGCTGGCCCGAAGGTGCTGGAACATATTGTTGATGTGGTGCTGTATTTTGAGGGCGAAAACAATTATATTTTCCGGATTCTGAGGTCGGCTAAAAACAGGTTCGGGGCAACATCGGAGATCGGGATTTTTGAAATGGGAGAATCAGGCCTGAAGGAGGTAGTTAACCCGTCAGAAATGTTTATCAATCAGCATGATGAACCATTAAGCGGCATCTCGATTGCTGCCACAATTGACGGCCTGAGGCCATTTCTGATTGAAACACAGGCACTTGTCAGCAGTGCTGTTTACGGTACCCCGCAAAGGAGCAGTACCGGGTTTGACATACGCCGTTTGAACATGCTTCTTGCAGTGCTTGAAAAAAGGGCGGGTTTCAGGCTTGCAGCCAAAGATGTCTTTCTTAATATTGCCGGAGGCATCAAAGTTTATGACCCCGCAATTGACCTGGCGGTAATAAGCTCCATCCTTTCGTCAAACCTCGATATTCCTCTGTCCCGTGATATCTGCTTTTCAGGTGAGACAGGATTATCGGGAGAGATACGGCCTGTTTCGCGCATTGAACAGCGAATCAGGGAAGCTGCAAAAATGGGATTTAAGAAAATCTTCATCTCAAAATTCCAGAAGAATGCAAATGTCAAAGGAGCAGATATCGAAGTGATACCTGTAGGCAAAACTGAAACACTGGTGCGTTTGCTTTTCGGCTGAGCAGTCGATTTGCTTTTTTCTTTTTATAAGCAGAAAGGGAGACTTAATATCTTTCTTTCATATAATTTGTTCTGCGGCCTGATTCTCTTTTAGCCTTTTCACAATCAAGTTCAATATTGAAATTGACAGGACGTTCAAATTCGTCTGCCTCCATAATTCCGTACTGTGGATCAGCATAAAGTTTTTTCAGGAATTTAGCAAAGATGGGGAGAGCCATATTTGCTCCCTGACCTTCTCCAAGTGTTTCAAAATGAATGGACTGATCTTCCCAGCCGCTCCATACTCCTCCTACAAGGTTAGGTGTGACTCCTATAAACCATCCGTTTGCATGGTTTTGCGTAGTACCTGTTTTCCCTCCAATCTGATTCATCAGATTGTAAGGTTCCCTTCTCAGTCTGTTGCCTGAACCTGTCAATACCACTCCCTGAAGCAGGTCAAGCATCAGATATGCCTGCTCCTCGCTTAAAACCTCTTCAATCTGGGTGGTGAAGCGTGATATTGTATTCCCGTTCTTGTCGTCAATCCTGGTCACATACAAAGGTCTGGTATAAACTCCTTTGTTTGCAAATGTGCCGTATGCCCCGACCATTTCTTCAAGCTTAATATCGGATGTTCCGAGAAATATTGACACAACAGGATCAATATAGCTCCTTATTCCCATCTTTTTCATCAGGTCAACCACAACTGAAGGTCTGAACTGCTGCATAAGCCATGCAGAAATATAATTCTCAGACTGGGCAAGACCCCATTTAAGTGTAACCATTTTACCGTGATACTCTTTCGGGCCTGAGCTCCTCGGGATGTAAGGAACTGAATCGCCGGGAATCTCAAACGATCTTGGTATGTTTTCCACCTCATAGCATGGAGTATAACCATTCTGTATTGCTACTGTATAAAGAAATGGTTTTATAGTACTTCCGACCTGCTTCCTCTGTTGTGTTATTCCATCCCATTTGAAATACCTGAAATCAGGGCCGCCGACATAAGCCTTCACATACCCGGTATGGGGGTCTTCGACCATGAATGCTGAGCGGATGAAATACTTATAATAACGCACCGAATCATATGGTGTCATAACAGTATCAATATCGCCTTTCCATGAAAAGACTCTCATCTTAACAGGTGTGTTGAAAGCAAGCATTATTGAATCTTCCGGGACTCCCCTGGCTTTCATAGTATAGTAACGGTCAGTCTCCCTTACCGATCTCATCAGAAGCTCCTCCACTTCTCTTTTAGTAAGATCATTGGAATAGGGAGGATTCCTGAAACTCTTTGCGCGTTTATAAAAATCGGGCTGGACCGTATTAGCCAGATGCTCCCTCAATGCTTCCTCAGCATACTGCTGCATTCTTGAATTTATGGTTGTATAAATTTTCAGTCCGTCTTTATACAAATCATAATTGGTCCCGTCAGGTTTTTTATTCTTCCTGCACCAGCCATAGAGAGGATTATTCTCCCATTCCCAGAGCGCATCCTGATATGAAGATTCCCGCACATATTTGGTTGGATCAGGCTCAGGCCGGTTCATTGTAATTCTTAAATATTCCCTGAAATATGTAGCAAGTCCGGTGTTATGATCTTCTCTTCTGAAATTCAGTTCAATGGGCAACTGCCTCACTGAATCTGCAACATGTCTGCTTATGTATCCGTATTTCTCCATCTGTGAAATGACGATATTTCTTCGCTGAAGCATCTGGTTCGGATATCTGACCGGATTAAACCTTGTGGAGTTTTTAAGCATCCCGATCAGAACAGCTGACTGCTGAAGGTTAAGAGAGTCGGGAGATGTATTAAAATATACTTTTGCGGCAGATCTTATTCCGACAGCATTATAGCTGAAGTCATATTTATTAAGGTACATGGCAATGATTTCCTCTTTGGTATAGCTTCTTTCAAGCTTAACCGCTGTCTGCCATTCCTTGAATTTTGCAATGCCAAGCTTAAGATTTCGTACAATAAATGAACTTCTTGCAGTGTCGCGCGGGTAAAGCTGTTTAGCAAGCTGTTGTGTAATGGTACTTCCTCCTCCGGTTTTCTGCCTGAGAAGTATGGTTCTTACCATAGCACGGCCAACACCCCTGAGATCAATGCCTGAATGACGATAAAAACGAATATCTTCAGTTGCAATAAGAGCTGTCACAAGATATGGAGACAATTCTTCATATTCTGTCCAGGTTCTGTTCTCAATGCTAATTTTACCCAACAGGTATCCATCTTCAGAATAAACCTCGGCTGCAAGATTATATTCCGGATTCTCGAGCTCCTCGAAACCAGGCATCGGCCCAAGCTTTCCTTTGGATATCAGGATGAAAAGAATTATTATTACAACAAACGGCAGACTGAATAATGACCAGAAATATACCAGGTATTTCTTTTGTTTTATTTTCTCATCCATTTGTCTTATTTCTTTGGGTCAAAAATAGTAATTCTGTAAAGATTCTTAACGGTTTATTTTGAAGATTGGTACCTAAATGATTTACTTTGTCCTGTTTTTAGATAGTTAACATTGTCTGATATGATTGAAAATTTAGTCATTGTCGAATCTCCTGCCAAAGCAAAAACGATAGAGAAATTTCTTGGTAAAAATTTCCATGTAGTCTCGAGTTTTGGGCACATAAGGGATTTGGCAAAAAAGAATCTTGGAATAGAGATTGATAATAATTTTACTCCTCATTATGAAGTTCCGAAGGATAAATTAAAGGTGGTTGAAGAGTTAAAGAAGGCAGCAGCACAATCTAAAAACATCTGGCTTGCTTCCGATGAAGACCGTGAAGGAGAGGCTATTGCCTGGCATCTTGCCGAAGTTCTTGGCCTTGATCTTTCTAAAACAAAACGTATCGTATTTCATGAAATTACAAAAGACGCCATATCAGATGCTATCGCCAGTCCGAGAGGATTAGATATGAATCTTGTGAATGCCCAGCAGGCCAGAAGGATACTTGACAGACTTGTAGGTTTTGAAATATCCCCTGTATTATGGAAAAAAGTACAGCCTTCGCTTTCTGCAGGCAGGGTTCAGTCAGTTGCAGTGAGGCTTATCGTAGAGCGCGAAAGGGAAATAATATCTTTCAGGCCAGAATCATCATTCCGGGTTACAGGTACCTTTGTTTCAGATAAACTCAATACCGAGGCCAAAACTCTTAAGGCCGAAGCTGTGAAGAGATTTCCTGCAGAGGATGAAGCCCTGAATTTTCTCAAACTATGTTCCGAGGCAGAGTATAAGGTAGATGATATCAGTGTCAAACCAGGAACCCGTTCTCCGGCACCTCCTTTTACAACTTCGACCCTCCAGCAGGAGGCTTACAGGAAACTTGGATTTTCAGTAAGCCAGACGATGACCATTGCCCAGAGATTGTACGAAGCAGGGAAAATAACCTATATGAGAACCGACTCCACTAACCTTTCAAAGCTTGCACTGGCAAAGTCGCGTGAGGTAATTATTTCAGCCTTCGGGGAAAAATATTCCAAGACCCGGCAATATAAGACACGGTCAAAAGGGGCACAGGAAGCCCATGAAGCTATAAGGCCCGCATATATTGACGTCTCTGAAATATCCGGGAACCAGAATGAGAAGAAACTCTACGAGCTGATCTGGAAAAGAACTATCGCTTCACAGATGTCTGATGCTATAGTTGAAAAGACTAATGTTTCAATCAGTATGAGCAATTCGCCTGTCAGATT
>JABUEV010000262.1 GCA_013314865.1 Bacteroidales bacterium
TCGAGGAAAATCCTTGCTTCTTCTTCCGATTGTTGTGAATTGCTTTCAGTTTGTATCTTTGATATATTGAGCACAGTTTTGATCTGTATAGACGTAGCAACATCAGGTTGTGAATTGCTTTCAGTTTGTATCTTTGATATATTGAGCACAGTGAATTATTTGAGGTCTATTCCTACGGTTCGGTTGTGAATTGCTTTCAGTTTGTATCTTTGATATATTGAGCACAGTGCGTCTTGACCAGACACTTGATGAATGCTAGTTGTGAATTGCTTTCAGTTTGTATCTTTGATATATTGAGCACAGTGAATGTTTATTGGGTGGATGTAAAAGAGGCAGGTTGTGAATTGCTTTCAGTTTGTATCTTTGATATATTGAGCACAGTAACTATTACAATCAGGCTCTTTATATAAAAGTTGTGAATTGCTTTCAGTTTGTATCTTTGATATATTGAGCACAGTAAAATTATATGTTGATAATATTGATTATGAGTTGTGAATTGCTTTCAGTTTGTATCTTTGATATATTGAGCACAGTCATTCGCTGAGATGGGAGACCTTAAAGAACGTTGTGAATTGCTTTCAGTTTGTATCTTTGATATATTGAGCACAGTATAAGGCACTCCTTCGCTTTCTTCATAGCGTTGTGAATTGCTTTCAGTTTGTATCTTTGATATATTGAGCACAGTTGTTGGCAGCGTCATTGAACAACTCTGATGGTTGTGAATTGCTTTCAGTTTGTATCTTTGATATATTGAGCACAGTATCGTCCGTCCGCTTGGTGAAAGACTCATCGTTGTGAATTGCTTTCAGTTTGTATCTTTGATATATTGAGCACAGTTGCGCCAATGTCAGGAATGTCACCTTCGGAGTTGTGAATTGCTTTCAGTTTGTATCTTTGATATATTGAGCACAGTGTAACCGAATCCATGTGCCTTATATTCTGTGCTTTAATACTTTTTTTTGAATTAAAAAACTGTGCTGGTAATTAGCCCCGGCTCCATTAATCCGGGGCTTTTTCCATTCCTGTCAGAACATTTCAAGCTGTTGAGGAGTTTCCGGCCTGTCGGCCTTTTTCTTCCCCTTAAAAAATTCCATCATTGAATATTGCTTATCAGTTAGTGAAAAAATTATTATTTCGCCCTCAGGTGCCAGAAAAGACCTTACGCGTCTAATGTGCACTTCCGCATTCTCCCTGCTGTTACAATGCCTTACATAAATCGAATACTGCAACATAGTGAAGCCATCCTTTTTCAATGACTTCCTGAAAAGTGCATAATTTTTTCGATCTTTTGAAGTTTCAGTCGGCAGGTCAAAAAAAACAAAAACCCACATGACGCGGTACTGATTTAATCTTGAAGTTTCTTCCATGGTTCTGATTTATTCTGAAATCAGCAAAGGATAAAGTATTTTTCTGGTTTCACCTTCAAAGCAGGATGCAAGAGAAGCTGTTGTTCTTTGAACTCCAACCATCAGGGGGCTTTTGCTATCTTCTATCCATATATCCAGAACAGGAATCTGCAGGAGTCTTTTTTTAACTTCTGTTGTCAACTCTTCTATATCGGGATCTTCTGTTACTATATCATAAACCAGGGAGTCAACAAAAGGCCTGTAAGGCTCCATTATATCATCTGCAAGACAATATGGATTGTATTTGTTACGGTGGTGTATTCCAATGGAAGGAAAAAGTCCTGAAGCAACCAGTGAACGTGCAACTATCGCTCTTAAAATTGCATAACCATAATTCAGCAAATTGTTTGGAGGATCACCGTAGCGGTCTCGTAAGAAAAGCTGGTCTGCAAAAAGGTTATCCCAGTAATATGCTGCTGCCCTGCCTTCAATATTGCCTGTGTCACCGCTTTTTACCTCATCCATATAGAATTCCATTTTCTTTACATCCACTCCCATTGATTTAAGCAGTTGAGCCTGGTTCCTTATCTTGGCAATAACTGTCTGCTGCCAGAGATTCTTCACCAACGGTTTGGAGGCATTAATCTGTGCATGAAGTTTTGCAGTAAATGCATGATGAGAATACATCGGCAGCATAAGGCCATATGGCAGATGAGAATTGTTGCATGTAATGACAGCCGTATTGTTTTCGGCAAGCGCCATAAGCAATGCATTTGTAATGTTAATGTAAGGATTATCCATAATTACAAGTCCAATATCCTCAATTGGGACTATAGTATCTTCCTTGCCGTCATTGGAAGGGTAAGTTATTCTCAATTGCATTTCCTTCTTGAAAAGATTGCAAGGATTACCAAGATATATTGTTCTCTTAATCACTTTGCCTGACAATTTCTCCTGTTAGACTAATTCTTACTTTTATTGGATTTAACATTTGTAACGCTTTAATGCTCTGGATTCTATAAAATCGTTTGGTATATAGAGCTTCTTTTGTATCAATAAGCTCTGTTTCAAGATGATGTCTGAATACATAATATAATGATGCAAGTTTCTGAACCCTGTAAAGAAATTCACTTAATTTTTTGTAATCTCTTTCTGCTATAAGTCTTTCAATTTCATCATTCTGAAGGCCAATCAAAAACATTTCATTTTGCTGCATGCTTAAATAAAGAGATAATCCGGGCCCGGGTAATTTATCTTTAAATTCCTGTGGAATTTGATCGCCTTTTATGGAAATTTGATTCAGAACCTCATCAGATTTTTTAATAATTACAGAAATTCCGTACTTTTTTCGCTCAACTGCATGCCAAAAAGTACAAAGATGCTCAATTAGATTTCCATTTTCATCTTTGTAAATGGCAATATGATGGTTATTCCCCGGCTTTACAAATCCTACCGGCAGGCCATTCCGGTCTTTTTTGACAGGTTCGGTCAGGTCAAGTCCGGTAATGCATCTGACATTTTTAATCGGAATGCGTTTTTCATTATCATACCAGATAGGATCATTTTCAAGATTCTTAAATGCTTCCTTTTCCTTGTTGCCAAATCTGTTCAACCTTTCTCTTAACCTTTCCCGCACCACCGGATCTACAACTGAGTCAAGATCTTTTTCCTTCAATTGATTAACCGGATACTTTACTACATATTCTTCTTTATAGCACGTGCCATATCTAAGGGGAATTGTGTGTTCAGGATCAAGGAAAATTGGACTTGCCTCAAGAGATTTAATTGCCTTTTTTACATCCCATCCATATATGGAAAGTCTTTCTGTTACAAGTTTCTTTATTCTTGGTTTGAAAATAAGTTCCGGATTTTCAAACAGGAATTTTACTGGCTTGTTCTTTTCAATTATTCTTATCTTTCCATAAACAGTCTCCTCGCTTAAAGCTCCTCTTGGCACAATAATTTTTTCCTGTGCAACGACAATCTTTCTTCCTCTTCGAATTCTTCTAACACCATACGTTGCAACCCGTTTCCCTGGTTTGAACGATACAAGAACCCTGGATGCCGACTCCTCTACCTGCTTAGTTGTAAATGGCTGTTGCTTGGCAAGATAATTGTCAAGAAGAGTTCTTCTTTGTCTCTTACGGGGGTCAATGTCTTCTATTTCCTTATATATTTCATCACGTGTAAGCAGGGAGCTAAGATTGTTAATCCTGTTAATGTAGCTTTGTTTCGTGCATGCTATGACCAGAGCATCGATGGCATGATGCCGGTGGTCATTTCTTTTTGACCAGTCCTTAATTATTTCTCTTTTAATTATTTGCCCTCCTGATTCAGTCTCTTCGAATTCCGTAAGACCTGCTTCTCGGTACTTTGGGATTTGCAATCTCATCAGGACGTCATTCCATCCCCATATATTTCTTAAATAATCTGTAATTGAACCGCTGGTGGAATATACATTTCTGCAAACAGTTGAAAGAAGTTCAATCGATTTTCTTGAAATATATCTTGTTTCATTTAACTGTCTGTTGATGAAATCTTTTGGTATTTTGCTTTCAGTCATCAGAAGTCTGTCTCTCTTTATTCTATTAATTATTCCTGATTTATAAAGATCGGTAACTCTGTTTAAATAATCCTGAAATTCTGCTTCAGATTTGGTTTTCATAAAATCATAAGCAGTCATTTCTCCTTTATCCTGGTTGCATTTACGATGTGCAAGAATTTTATTACTCTGCGAATCGTCGAAAAGCTTTGATTTAGGAATTATATGTTCAATATCTATCTCTTCACCAGTAAGGGCCGCAGTTATACCAAACTGTTTGCCACAATAAATACATCTGTCATTTATTTTTTCTTCTCTCTTCCCTGTTGAATGAAAGAGCCTCCATTTGAGAATGTTATTCCGTGTTGCCCTGATGCGGTATTCCTGTTCAAGTCTTTCCGCAATTGCTTTATTTTCTCGTTCACGAGCTGATAAATTTCGGTAGGTTTCATTTCTTTCCTCCCGGCTTTGTTTCAGTTCACGTGCAAGTTCCACCCTGATCTCATCAGGCCTTCCATATTTATCCATCAGAGCATTGACAACATTTATCATCTGGTTCAATATTTTCTCAACAACCGGCTGCCTGAGAGAGTTTTTTTCCAGAATGGGAAGACGATCGGCAAGCATGCGTTCAAGGTTCTCAGATTTTTTCATAGAATCTGAATGTTTATACCCGGCAAGTGTGCATGCATCGCTGTAAACAA
>JABUEV010000263.1 GCA_013314865.1 Bacteroidales bacterium
GCTCTTCCGATCTAGCAGCAACCTCAAGAGCTCTTTTGACATTTTCCTGTCCCTTTACATCTGAAAAATCAACATCGTACCTGTTGGCCTCATTGTTAAATATCTCATGAAGATCAACCTTTACAGGATTGAACACACGGGTGCCGTTAAAGAAATCCACCACATCGCCAAGCGTTTCCATTCCATACACCTCCAGTCCATCCACCACTGCTGCCTCACGGGCATTCCTGGCAGGCACTATTACCCCTTTGAAACCCTCTTCCCTTGCACGCATACTGACAGGCAATACTCCCCTCGCCGGCTGAAGTGACCCATCTAGAGACAACTCCCCCACCATGACATAATTCTCCAGTTCTCCTGCGGCAATCTTGCCGTCAGCAGCAAGTATCCCTACAGCAAGAGGCATGTCGTATGAAGAGCCCTCCTTCCTTATGTCGGCAGGTGCCATATTGATCACTACCTGCCTTCCCGGCCAATGATATCCAAGCGACCGCAGTGCAGACTCAATCCTTTGCTGACTCTCCTTCACGGCAGAATCAGGCAATCCTACAAGAAAAAAACGAATACCCTGTGAAACATTCACTTCAATGGTTACCGTAACTGCATCTATGCCAGCTACAGCACTCGAAAATGTCCTTATAAGCATGTCCGGTAAACTTTAGCACGAAAACGAAACATATACTTCAAAGATAGAAAGAAAAATGAAAAAAAGCAAGGGGAGGATGGGGTTGAATGGTTGAAGGTTGAAGGTTGAAGGTTGAAGGGTTGAAGGGTTGAAAGGTTGAAAGGTTGAATGGTTGAGAATTTGAGAATTTGAGGATATGAGAATTAATGGATTTGAGGATGTGTGGATGTGTGGATGTGAGGATGGAAAAATTAATTACAGTGTTAATAAAAGCACAATCTGAAATATTATTACAGAAGTGAAATGTTAAACATTTCACAAGGAAGTTAATTATAGAAGCAAATCAGTTACAGCTTTTAGTTATGTTCGGGCAAGATGAAAAAGGGCTCCTGAATGTAAAGAGCCCTTATATATTTCAAATAATATCCTTCTAAAGAATATCAAATCATGGTTTGGCTGGAGTCGGGTAAGGCGGCGGAAGTATTTTTAGTTCACCTTCCTGATCAAGCAGTTTCAATGCCTCCCTTACTGCTCTCTCCAGCTGAGGATCTTTTCCTTTTGAAAGCGAGACAGCATCCTGCCGGACTTCAATATCAGGCGGCACGCCTTCATTCTCGGCAATCCATTTTCTGTTGACAGGATCAAAAACTGCATTATCAGGTGCTGTAAGTGTTCCTCCATCAACCATAGGATAATGTACCGAAGATTTTACGAGTCCTCCCCAGGTACGGGCTCCAATAAGGGGACCAGTCTTCTGCTGACGGAACACCCAAGGGAAAAAGTCTCCCCCTGAGCCCGACATTTCATTAATCAGCAAAACTTTAGGCCCAAGTATTCCGGCAGGAAGGCGGAATGGTTCTCCTCCGGGAGCTTCGTTAGTAATGGCTGCCCTCAGTTTGCGGTTCATGAGATCAACCATGTAGTCATCAAGCAGTCCGCCTCCGTTAAAACGCTCATCTATTACAGCTCCTTTTTTATCCTGCTGTGCAAAGAAATACCTGTTGAAAGAAATAAATCCTGCATTGCTGGTATTGGGGACCCAGACGTAGGCCAGTTTTCCCCCTGAGAGCCTGTCGACCAGACGGCGGTTATCCTCCACCCATGCTCTCTGACGCAGATTTGCCTCACTGGCAATGGGCTTGACTACTTCTTTCCAAGACCCGGCAAAATCAGGTGTTTTATTTATATGCAGTGTGGTCTGCACATCAAGAGTTCCGTCAAGAAACTGATACGGATCATCTGATGTGGTAAGCTCTTTTCCGTTAATGCCAACCAGGTAATATCCTTCTTCTATTTTTATGCCAGGCCGGTCAAGAGGGCCTGATAACTCCGGATTCCAGCTTTCGGTTGTATAAATCCGACTGATTTTCCACCGGTTTTTGTCCGGGACCATGTCTGCACCAAGCAGTCCTACTGACGGTCTGTCTGTCTCGGGATAGTCACCTCCGGAGACGAAGCTGTGGCCGACTGAAAGCTCTCCGTTCATCTGGTCAAGAACATAGTTAAGGTCAGCACGGTGTCTTACAAAGGGTATCAGCGGAGAATACTTTTCATAAACAGCATTCCAGTCCCTTCCGTGGATGCCGGGATCATAGAAATAATCCTTTTCATATCTCCATGCTTCTTCAAATATCTGTTTCCATTCCTCTGACCTGTCGAGTTTTGTTCTGAGTGTTATCTTTACTGTCTTGGCATCGCTTCCAGTGGCAGAAGCGGTGTTAAATATCTTCCAATCACTGCCGGCCCGTGCAAGCATCTTGTTGCCGTCAGCAGAGACTGAAACCTGGCTTACTCCGCTTGTAAATTCCTTTGACTCCCCTTTTTCAAGAGTATATTTCTGAATAACCAGTCCGTTAACACCTTCTTTCTGCTCTCCAATAAATGCAATGCCGGCCGGGCCGCTTATTATCATCCGGTAATTGCCTCTTGCGGCAGGCAATGCTATAGTTCTGCGTTCAATATCCTTGAAATTAATAATCACATTCAGAGACGCTCCTGCTTTTCCGGTTGTATCTCCGGGACTCTTTTCCGGCAGTTTTGCCTTAGCAGGTTTCTTTGCTTCAGTCTCAGTCTTCTTTTCCTCGCTTACAGTTTCCTCATCACTTTTCGGCCTGAAAGGGGACTGATCTTCTTTTCTGAGGTTAATCACATAAGCTGTATAGGTAGGGTCGGAAGTGATGGAACTGGTATTTGCCCATCCTGAGCCAAGCGCAAGGGAAGTGCTTGCCAGAAAATACAAATGACGTCCGTCCCTGTCCCATGAAGGAGAAAAGGAATCGGCAAACCTGTCGGTTAATGCATAAACACTGTCGCTTTTAACCGACCAGACCTTTATCTGCCTGAAGTTATTTGAGCCGGTTTTGGCATAAGCCAGCCATTTCGAGTCATGCGACCATGTGAGTCCCATTTCACCCCTTTCGGTATTGACACCTCCTGTATCGACAGTTCTGATTGTACTCTTTTCCATGTCGACTATCCTGATCCTTACCTTGTCATCTGTAAATGCAATCATTTTACCGTCGGGTGACCATACCGGTTCCCATGCCATTTTTGATTCACCGATTGAGATGGTCTTTGGTTTTGATAAACCATCCTGCGGAGCAACAAGCAGTGCGTATCCTTTGCCGCCTGCATCAGAAAACCAGGCAATCTCATTTCCTTTCGGTGACCACACAGGTGCGTGGTCGGCCGCACCTGAACTGTTCGTAAGATTTCTTGCATCACCATTTTCTGCAGGAACAGTAAATATTTCCCCTCTGGCTTCCATCAGTACTCTTTTGCCGGTCGGCGAAAGGGAGGCACTGGTTGCCCTTCCTGTAACATCCTGCCACTTTGTCTCAGCCCACGGGAAATCACCATTGACTGTTATATTCAATTGCCGTGACTCTCCGGTCTTAAGGTCAAATAAATGAATAAAACCATCCCTCTCAAAGGCAAGTCTGTTTTCAAACCCGCTCAGCCATTTAATGTCTGATCCCGAATATTTTGTAACCTGCTTAATCTGTCCTGATTCAGGTTGATATGACCAGATGTTCGCAATGCGGTCGCGGTCTGACAGGAAATAGATGGTATTGCCAAGCCAGACAGGCTGGATGTCTATTGTGGATTCATTCGGGATCAATGTTTCAGTCTGATCAGAAAGATTGAGAATTACAAGAGGGGTATTCTGCCCTCCCCTGTAGTGTCGCCATTCGACATCCCAGCGCTGTATCCGGTCAATCACGATTTTGCTTCCATCTGGTGAAAATGATCCGTCGGCCGACCACTGGCTTGTAAGAGCAGTAGAGGGACCTCCTTCAGGCGACACTGTCCAGAGCCTGGCAATTGCCGTCGGTGCATTCTCCCTTGACGTCGAATAAAGAATTTTCTTTCCATCTGGTGACCAGCCGCATACTGTTGCCGGTGCAGGATACCAGGTGAGCCTCCGGGGGTCACCTCCTTCAACAGATACAACATAGACAGCCTGCACTCCCGACCTGTTCGAATTAAATGCAATCCATTTCCCGTCGGGAGAGAAACATGGATTTCCTTCCACAGCAGGAGTACTGGTTAGACGCAGGATCTTCTGGTTATCAAAATCAGTGACCCAGATATCGCCACCGTAAGAGAATGCTACCTGATTTGAGCTTATTGACGGCTGGCGCAAAAGTCTTGTGCCCTGTGAAAAAATGCTTGCCGGGGAAAGAAATGAAATCATTAAAAACAGCACAACAGCTTTATGCCATAAGAATCTGTTCGGGTTGTCAAAATTCTTCATTTTCTGTTAGTTAAGTGGTATTTTGTCCAAGTAAGATAAGGTTTAACAGATCCGGAGATCCGGGTTAAGCTTTCATATAACATTTAAACTTTCAGATAATAAAAGATGGAAGTCTTTGCGGAGTTATTCACGTAAAAGTCTTAAAGCAATTATTTCCGAAATATTACAGGGCATCACAATTTTAAAACACTATAAAAGTAGTAAA
>JABUEV010000264.1 GCA_013314865.1 Bacteroidales bacterium
AAAAAGAAGGCAGGAGCTGATACTCCAGTCAGGCAGGACTGTAACTCCCATCAGGCTGCAGTCCTACGAAAGGATTGTCCTGTTTCTTGAGAGAATTTCCCTGGAATCCCTGCTGGTGAGAGTAAGCAGTCCGGATATGACAGTAGCACAGCTTCATTCAGCTCTGCTTACAACAATCAGAAGCGAGTTTGAACATAATCTCTCACAGCAGATCTACATGAGTCCTCAGGCCTGGGAAGTGGTTAAAAATGCAAGGTCAAATATGATAAAGATTATAAACACTGAAGCAGAAAAACTTACTACATCTGCCACAGGTATGGATTTCAGCAGAAAACTGCTTGAAAGAGTAATGGAACTGGATAACGAACCAACCAAAGTCGCCATCGACTTTATTAAAAGTGAAGTTTCACGTATTCTTTGAAATTCTAGCATAATAGGGCCGGGAAATAGAAAATCATAGTAAGGCATTGCAGCAGCCTGTGAGGAGCCCTCAGAGGAGGGAGCATCATGGCTTGCAATGCGGCTCACCGGGAGCAACAAATCACCGGAAGATTTTATGCGGAAATCTGAGAGAGATCAGAGCAAGTTTATGCTCCTCTTGACAAATACACTCAGATCCTCACCTTTTAGCATATTGTTTGCCAGCAGAGCCAGGTCTATCAGTTGTTTCACCAGGTTATTCCCCGCTCCGAAGGACTCGAGGAGTTCCCTTCTGGCTTTTTCAATATCTTCAAGCTGGTTGCGGAGTTTTTCAAGGTCATCCTTTTCAAACTGGCTTATCTCCTCACTCTTCTTCTTGCTTTGTTCCTTCTCCATAAATTCTATTTCTTCCCTTAGCTTATTCCTCTCCTTGCTGTTTTCAGCCAGTTTTTCTCCTGCGGCAGACTGCAGTTCATCATTAACTTTCTGTATCAGTGGATGGTTGGGATTCACGACCAGATTATAGCTGTCGGGCATTTCACCATAAAAATTCAGCCCGCCTCCGATCTGAGACATATCCTTCATACGCCTCATAAACTCCGACTGTGTTATTATCACAGGCGCTTCATTTTCATCAAGGGTTTCGAACATCACATGGAACATTTCCTTGTCCTTTCCCTTAATATTGAAAACACTGCGAAGATCATCCATCTGGTCTTTGGTCAGCTTAGGCTCTTTCAGATCTGCTTTCTGAATAAGCTTGTCAATGACATCAGCGTCAACCCTCACGAACCTTGAATCCTTGAATTTGGTCTCAAGATAGTTTATAAGATGAATATCAAGCTGGCCGTCAAGAAGAAGAACATCATATCCCCTGGCCTTTGCCTTTTCAATATAAGCGTACTGGTCAGTCTTGTTTGTTGAATATAGATATACGAGTGTCTTGTTCTTGTCGGTCTGATTTTCTTTTATCAGTTTTTCATATTCCTCAAAAGTGAAGTATTTGCCGTCCGTATTCTTGAAAAGGGCAAATTTTGAAGCTTTTTCATAGAATTTTTCCTCGGTAATCATTCCGTATTCAATGAACAGCTTCAGGTTGTCCCATTTTTTCTCAAATTCTTCCCTGTTGTTCTTAAATATTTCGTGAAGCCTGTCCGCAACTTTCTTTGTAATATGGGCTGATATCTTCTTGACATTTGAATCACTTTGCAGGTAGCTTCTTGAAACATTGAGAGGTATATCGGGTGAATCGAGTACGCCATGAAGCAATGTCAGGAATTCGGGGACTATTCCCTCAACCGAATCAGTCACAAAAACCTGGTTACAGTAAAGCTGTATCTTGTTTTTCTGTATCTCTATATTGCTTTTTATTCTGGGGAAATATAGAATTCCTGTAAGCTTGAAGGGATAATCAACATTCAGATGAATATTGAAAAGAGGCTCATCACCTGCAGGATAAAGCTCACGGTAGAACTTAAGATAGTCTTCATCCTTGAGTTCCGATGGTTTAAGAGTCCATGCAGGTTTGGTATTATTTATAATTTTATCCTTCCCGGTCTCAACATACTTGCCGTCTTTCCATTCCTTTTCCTTGCCGAATGCAATCTCTACAGGAAGGAACCTGCAGTATTTCTTCAAAAGCTGTTCAATTCTGTCTTCTTCAAGGAATTCTTTGGAATCCTTGTCAATATAAAGAATAACATCCGTTCCCCTGCTTTCTTTTTCAATTTCTTCAATTGTGAATTCAGGACTTCCGTCGCATGTCCATTTGACAGCCGGAGCATTATCCTGCCATGATTTTGTAATCACTTCAACCTTGTCAGATACCATGAAGGATGAATAAAATCCCAGTCCAAAGTGTCCGATCAGCGAATTAGCCTGATCCTTGTATTTCTCAAGAAAATCATTGGCACTTGAAAAGGCAATCTGATTTAGATATTTGTCCAGTTCTTCAGCGGTCATTCCTATGCCACGGTCAGAAACTTTTATAGTTTTCTTCTTTTTATCGACCGATACTCTGATTGTAAGATCTCCAAGCTCACCCTTATAGTCGCCTACTGACGACATGGTCTTGAGCTTGTTGGTGGCATCTACTGCATTTGAAATTAATTCTCTCAGGAAGATTTCGTGATCAGAATAAAGGAATTTTTTAATAATCGGAAAAATGTTTTCAGTTGTTACTCCAATAGTTCCCTTCTGCATAACCTCTGATTTTTGAGTTTGACAATATTTTGCCCCTATTGAACAAATGGTGTGCCGTTGATGAACGACTGACAAATAGTCATAAGACTCAGGAAATCGACGATCCTGATGTCACGTCACGATTAAAAGATTTCCTTCAGCGTTCTTCATTGCGAACATCCACGTCACGTGCAAATTTCCAGAGAGAATTTTCACGGATGTACGCATCGTACGAATAATCAGGCCCGTAAAAACGTCTGTCACCTGACAACTGAGGAGAAAACGGAACCAGGTGGTCAAAAACTAATGAAGAGTCTGACACGAATCTGAGCGATGCAACTGCCTCAACGCTATATTCAAGAACAATCCTGTAAAGTAATTTCTCTCCGTCGGAAAAGAGTTTCCTGCCAAAAATGATCCTGTTGTCGGGCATGAAATTTATGACCTCAGCGACTTTCCTTGTAATGGAACTGTTGCCATAATTAATTCCGAGTGCCAGCCAGTATTCATCATTATCCTGCCTGATGTGTTTTATATCGTAAATCAGTGCCCCATACCAGTCTTTTTCGCTGTAAATGGTATCAGTGCGTATTGAGGCCTCGCTAAAGGTGCCTGACAGACTGTAAACCCTGTTCCTTCCTGAATCAGCTCTGTGTATGAAATATGTGCAGTACCTGCTTATGCCGTCACTCATTATTATATTCCAGCTCAGCACTTTGAGAACAGAATCACCGGAAATCACCTGACCTAAATTTCTGATGTTTTCAAACCTGTGAATGAACACAGTGTCAGACAAAGAGTAATCGTCGATCAAAATCCGTATGGAATCATTGACTTTAAGTTTAACATTGTCAGGTTCTCTGACAGCAAGTCTTGAAAAAAGGCTTTTCAGTCTTGCAGAAAAATCCTGCGGGTCAGTCTGTCCTTCTATCACAGTATGCCCATAAAAAAGAATAATAAGAAAGAGTACTAACCTGTTCATTTCTCCTTTACATTTTCTAATGTGTCGTCAAGCAATTCCAGTATCTTACTGCATGCCAGGGATATTTCTTCATTGCTTATTGTAAGGGGCGGTGCTATTCTGAAGGAGTCGTTGCAGAAAAGGAAGTAGTCAAGGATAATTCCATACTTAACACAATTGGATATGGCATATTCAGCATATTCAGGTGCGGGAAGTTTAACGGCAAGCAGAAGTCCCTCTCCCCTTATCTCTTTTATCAGCTGATGTTTGAGCAGACTTCTGAACAAATCGCTTTTCTTAGTGCATTCACTAATAAGATTTTCCTCAATAATCACTTCAAGAGAGGCAAGTCCTGCTGCACAGCAAACCGGATGACCTCCGAAAGTTGTTATGTGACCGAGAGGAGGATTCTGCATCAGAACCGACATGATCTCCCTTGAAGCTATGAATGCTCCGAGAGGCATTCCGCCGCCTAACGCTTTTGCAAGGACCAGAATATCAGGTATTGCATTGTAACGCTCAAAAGCAAACATACTGCCGGTCCTGCCAAGACCAGTCTGCACCTCGTCAAATATCAGGAGAGCTCCTGTTTCAGTGCATCGCTGTCTCAGTTTCTCAAGAAATCCATCGGCCGGACAGACGACGCCAGCCTCAGCCTGAACAGGTTCTGTGATCACACATGCAGTCCGGCAGTCAATTAAAGAAAGAGACTTTAAATCATTGAAATCCGCAAAGTAAACATCAGGCAATAAAGGTCTGAAAGGATTTTTATACCTCTCACTTCCCTGGACACTCAGTGCTCCGTGGGTACTGCCGTGATATGAATTTTTAAAGGAGACAATCCGGCTTCTTCCCGTATATTTTTTCGCAAGTTTCAGAGCGCCTTCCACGGCTTCACTGCCTGAATTAACAAAATAACATGTATTCAGGCTCGAAGGAAGAATCTCAGCAAGCAGTTCAGCATATCTGACCTGCGGATATTGAATCATCTCCCCGTAAACCATAAGGTGCATA
>JABUEV010000265.1 GCA_013314865.1 Bacteroidales bacterium
GTTAATAAAACCTCGCCGTTTTCAATATTTAGTGATGAGACCGAAGACACTGAGGGTATACCCAGAAATTCAGCTACCATGCCGCCCACTACAGAGCCGTTGTAGTCGCTTGATTCAATGCCGCACATTATTATATCAAACTTTTCCGCTTTCACTGCTTCAGCAATACCGGCAGAAACAATCCAGGCATCATGAGGTTCGGCATTAATCCTTATGGCATCGTCAGCGCCAATTGCAAGTGCCTTTCTTATAGTTGGTTCAGAGGATGCCGGGCCTACATGTATCACAGTTACAGTTTTGACACCGCTGGCTGAATTGTCTTTCAGTTCAAGTGCTCTAGTCAGCGACAGCTCATCCCAGGGATTGATAACCCATTGTATTCCGGTAGTGTCAATTGATTTGTTCCCTTCAGAAAGTTTTATTTTAGTCGTTGTGTCGGGAACATTACTGATGCAAACCAATATTTTCATTTACAAATTGTTAATTTGAATTTAGTCCAACACTCTGCTGAAGGCCGGGTTCATGCCTTATGGCAGAGCCGGCAAATATAATAATTTAAGCATCATATCCAAACCCGAATTTACACTTTTAAATTCGTGGTCGAAACAAAAGTGTCTCTTATCTAATTGTATTTAAGATTTTTAAAGATATTTTTCCGATTTATCCCAAATCTTAGTCGAAATTTACAGTTGCCGTACAAGGATAATTTTAACTGCTGATCATCTTATTAATGACTGCTGATCATCTTATTAATGTTATTAAGTTTATATTTGCACTCCAAATTCAGAGTTACTTTGAAGCACTATTTAAGGACATACAGTGCAATTGCGCTGGCGATGATATTCTGGTCCCTATCTTTCATCTGGTTTAAGATTGCAAATGAAACTTTCAGGCCTATTACCATAGTTTTCTTACGTCTTATATTTTCTGTCACATTACTGACCTCATATCTTCTGATCAAAAGGAAATTTGTTTCAATACGCCGGGAGGACCGTAAGCTGTTTCTTCTGCTTGCCCTGCTTGAGCCTTTTCTTTATTTTCTGGGTGAAAGTTTTGGCCTCACATATGTATCAGCAACCGTTGGTTCGGTTATTATTTCAACCATTCCTGTCTTTGCGGCAATCGGTGCATGGCTCCTGTTTGGCGAGAAGCTCAAGGTGGTCAATTATGCAGGAATAATCCTGTCGTTCATAGGGGTAATTATTTTTGTAACGGGAAGAGAAGGAGGATTATCATTCAATGTTAAAGGACTGGCATTGCTGTTCCTTGCTGTAATATCAGCCGTCGGTTACAACCTTACCCTGAGCAGGCTTGTCGGAAACTACAGTCCGGTATTTATAGTAAATGTCCAGAACAGTGCCGGTGCCATATTGTTTCTGCCTATCTTTCTGATATTTGAATCAGGGCATTTTATATCAGTTCCTAAGACTTTCAGCTCATTTATTCCTGTCATTGAGCTTGCAATTTTTGCTTCATCAGCCGCATTTATACTTTTTGCCTTTTCACTCAGAAGGATAGGAATTTCGAGGGCTAATGTGTTTACAAATTTTATTCCTGTCGGTACTGCACTATTTTCTTTCATAATTCTGGGCGAAAAACTCAATGTCCAGAACATTATAGGAATGGGGATCGTAATTGCAGGCTTAATGATGGCTCAAATAAACGGAAGAGCCAAAGTACCTGAGGATGCAATTGCACTTACCGGTAAAACAGCCTGATTCCGATATTTCCTGATTGAAAATCTTTAAAATTTCTTATATTGTAAATTTGTACCGGCAAGCTCCATGAGAAAAAGGTTGTTAAATATTGTTTTGTTTATTGTTTCACTGCCTCTGCATCCACAGACAGGGGGTGATAATGTTTATGAATTTTTGAATCTGACTCATTCTGGTCTCGTATCATCCATAGGAGGCAATAACGTTTCCCTGTTTGAAAATCTGAATATGTCTTATCATAATCCTGCCTTACTTAATGCTTCAATGAACAAATCTCTGGTCATTGATTTTACCAATTATTTCGCCGGAATCAATTATGGACTTGTCATGTATGGCATTTCGTCAGGAGAAAAATACAATTTTGCTGCAGGAATCACCTATTTGAATTACGGATCATTCACCGAAGCTGATGCCACAGGTAATTTAATAGGAACTTTTACTGCGTCAGAGTATGCTCTTAACCTGATATTATCAAGAAATATAGATTCCCTCTTTTCAGTCGGTGTGAATCTTAAACCCATACTTTCTCATCTAGAAAAATATAACTCATTTGGTATTGCTTTCGATATCGGACTGGCATGGCACAGTCGCAGCAGGCTTATTTCTGCCGGACTGACAGCCAGAAACACAGGTTATCAGATCACAACATATGCCGGAGAACAGCGACAGAAACTCCCCTTTGAAGTTATCGCTGGGTTCTCAGCCAGACTTGCACACGCCCCTTTCCGTTTTTCTTTGACAGCCCGGCACCTTGAGAAATTTGACCTGACTTACCAGTACGCCGGCACAGAGGATGAGCAGAACAACGGAGTGCTTGAGAATATTATGCGGCACATGATTGCAGGTGTTGAGTTGATACCGCACAAAAATTTCTATTTCAGTGCCGGCTATAATTACCAGCGAAGGAGGGAACTGCAGACAGAAGCCAAAGTGTCTACATCAGGTCTTTCATGGGGCTTCGGAATCAGAAGTTCTTATATCAGCATTGAATTCGGCCGCTCTGCATACCACCTCGCAGGCTCATCCAACCATATCTCATTGATTATGAAACCTGACATGATCATAAGCGATTATTTAAAAAAATAATTTTTCATCACTTGCCTGAAAATGAACTGCCATTTGCACCACTGGTCATGCTTTACTGCCATCAGGCCAGACCTTTTACCCCTTCTTCAGCCCTCTTAAATCGCTTCAGATGCTTTTGAATTTAAGGAAGGATTTTTTAAAATTTGTAAATGTTTAATAAATGAGAACTATTCTTCGTTTATTTTCTGAAGAACAAATGAAAAGACCGAAACAATAAGTTGTTATCCTGATTACTGCTGACACATATGCTACTGTAAACAAAACCTGTATGAAAATGGACAAAAAACTTATAATTGCAATCGACGGGTACTCGTCGTCAGGCAAAAGTACTTTTGCAAGGTCTATTGCCCGTGAACTGAATTACATCTATATTGACAGCGGTGCAATGTACAGGGCTGTTACACTTTATTGCATCAGAAAAGGTTATGTGACAGAAGACAGGATTGATACCGCAAGCATAACTGAAGACCTTGGAAATATTCATATAAGTTTCTGCTATAATCCTGATACAGGAG
Organism: Bacteroidales bacterium; assembly: GCA_013314865.1. GTDB lineage: Bacteria > Bacteroidota > Bacteroidia > Bacteroidales > VadinHA17 > LD21. The sequence continues at coordinate 3,317 of JABUEV010000265.1, forward strand.
AATTCGAAACCTATCTCAATTCCGAAAATGTTGAGAAAGAAATCAGGGGCATAAAAGTTTCGGCACATGTCAGCAGAATTAGTATGATACCTGAAGTTCGTGCCAGAATGGTTGAACTTCAGAGACAGATTGGCGTTTATAAAGGTATAGTGATGGATGGAAGGGATATCGGCACTGTAGTATTCCCGGATGCTGACATAAAGATTTTCATGACAGCTTCGGTAGATGTTAGGGCAAAGAGAAGATACGAGGAGCTTAAAAGCAAAAAAATCGATGCTGATTATGAGGAAGTGAAAAGAAATATAATAACACGTGATATCACTGATGAAAACAGGGATATCAGTCCTCTTCGAAAAGCTGATGATGCTATCCTTCTCGACAACACAAGAATGACCATTGAAGACCAGATGAAGTGGATACGTGATATAATAGGGAAGAAACTTAATGAAAATAGAAATTGATGACAAGTCTGGTTTCTGTTTTGGAGTGCAGAACGCCGTTGACACTGCGGAGAAGGCTCTTCTGAACGGGGAGAAGATATATTCCCTTGGTTCGATAGTTCACAATGATGAAGAAGTGGACCGGCTTTCATCTCTGGGGCTTATTGCTGTTACAAGGGAACAATACAGCAGATTGAAAGACGCAAAAGTTCTTATCAGGGCACACGGTGAACCGCCTGAAACATACGAAATTGCCGAAAAGAACAATATTACTCTGATTGATGCCACATGTCCGATAGTTAAAAAACTGCAGTCAAGAATAAAAAAGGCATGGATTGAATCAAAAAATAACGGTGGTCAGGTTGTGATATTTGGCAAACGTATGCATGCTGAAGTAATTGGATTACTTGGGCAGACAGAAAACCAGGCCATACAGGTGTCGGATCCGTCAGATTTGTCCCGGATAGATTTTTCCAGGCCGGTCAGTCTCTTCGCACAGACCACCATGCATCTGGATGATTATAATGCTGTTGCTGAGGCTATCCGCGCCGGCATGAAAGAAAAAGGTCTTATTGACCCGGAAAAAAATCTGATTGTTCATCACACCATTTGCGGACAGGTTTCTCATCGTGAACCTCATCTAAGAAAATTTGCAGCCAGCCATGAAGTCATCATATTCGTAAGCGGCAAAGAAAGCTCGAATGGAAAAATGCTTTATTCCGTATGTAAGACCGTCAATCCGAGAACATATCTCGTATCATCCCCTTCAGAAATTGACAAATCATGGTTCGTCAATGTAAACTCTGTC
>JABUEV010000266.1 GCA_013314865.1 Bacteroidales bacterium
AACTGCTGTTTTCAAGGATAACTGGGATTTAAGTGTGGCAAGAGCCACATCAATTGTGAGGATACTGACTCTCGAACACAAAGTAGCTCCCACAAGGTTAACAGCTTCAGGAAAAGGAGAATATTTCCCCAGGGCGACCAATGACACTCCTGAAGGCAGGGCAAAAAACAGAAGGACCGAAATTATCCTTTCCCCGAAACTGGATGTAATAATGCAGTTATTGGATTCTTAATGCTGTCTTGGATTCAGGATAGCATTAATAATTTTATTGGTAACTCCGGACAGATATTTCTGATCTGACAGCAACATATTCACTGCCATGCACCATACTGTTATGCATATTTCTGATTTCATCATCAGCGCTCAGGTTGAAAGGATCCCGAATCAGCAAGAAAAGAAAAATGCTTTACCCGGAATTTAAAACGGATAAAGCATTTCAAAAGAGGAAAACGGGATCTGACGTTCTGGGGAAATTTTTCCTCCTTTAATTCAGCGAACTACCAGAATAGATTTTTTTCGACTTCTGCTGTTATTTCACCATTAGCATTCATATGCAGGATAAACATACACCTGAAAGGAAATATCTCTCCCCTGCAGATTAATTTACAACTCATATCTACCATCACTCCTTCTTCAGGCAATATTTCAGGCAATACATCATTAAGCCAACCATCACTGATGCCGACATATTCGATGGGGGATCCTGCATTGTAAGAATTAATATTATTAAAAAAATCCCACATGATGCCATAGGTATCATGGCCTGAGTCAACTTGTTTGACTTTATAACCCTTATCATTTACAAGGTCACAGCTGACCACATTCCAGTGCATGCTGACAAGTTTTCCTTCATCGGAATAGCGGAAGCTTAATTTGTATGTCAATGTACCTGTGACAACACCAATTTTGCCTCCGTAATCAATGCCTGGATCGCTGACAATGACATCAACCAGTCTGTGGACTGTCTGTCCGGCAAGGCTTACGCATATAAAAAATGCAAAAACTGAAAAGAAAAATTTTAGTGCTTTCATAACGCAAGTAATAAATAGTTTGAATATCAAAATTCGGTAGGATTCTTTACAAAATCCACCACATTTGTAACATAAAATTGCACATATGTAACATTTGATATGATTTTATGCTAAACTTGTTATCTGCCGCCAAACGGCATTATCTGCATAAAATAAAAAGCAGGTGTCGTTTCCGGCACCTGCTCTCCTTTCCACTATTCCCCTTTGCCAGGCTCCCTGATTTCAGGAAATAAATACAGATCAAAATTCATTTAGCCTTCCGTTACAATATTTTGTCCTGAGCCGGACGGAAAGATCCCCGGTTTAATAAGCTGCATCTTCTTATAAAACTGGCTTTTTGCAACTTCATCAGGAACCCACACCTTTGTCTCAATCCATTTATTATTGTCAATCCTGATAAATTTAGTGTTTCTGGAGTTCTGAAGTTTTCTGGTTTTCATGTCTCAGGATGCTTTGGTAACTGTTAAACGGCCGATTGACGGGCTATATTGCATTAATTGCCTATATTCCCCCTTAATAATTATAAAAGCCGGAATAATATTTCAGAAGTGCCATTTACTAAATTTATGTTGACATCGTTTACATTAAGAATTATCTTATCAGAAAAATTGAAGCAATGAAATCAACAAATGTTTCAGGCAGTTTTTTAATAACGTGCTTCATTTTATTTAGTAATCCGGCAGTCCTGAAGCCTCAAATCTGTACTTCCTGCGAAAGGAGTGCAACACTTGGACAAACAAGCCTGAATGATCCTATGAAAATAATTTCAGCGGAAACCTACAGAAGTTCCGTTTTGTCTCGCATTGCTGAGATGACAACCGGACCGTGTTTCCATATTACAGGTACTGATGTGGATATTTATACGGGAAGCAATAGAAAAAATGACCCTTCATCTGTAGCCGGATATGGTTCTGAGAGAAGGATTCCCGAATATTCATTCGAATCTGTTTTTGTCTCCGGGTTGAATGAAACCAATTCCGAAGGCAGGCCGGTTAGATCAAAATGGACCATATCCCTTTATTTTGAAGGAAGTCAGCGTGAACTTGTTTACAGCTGGCAGACACTGGGCACACAGGAAAAACGACCCTCGTCACCAACCGAACGAAACATGGGCACTACGTTTGCCGGACATGGTTCGATGATGACAAAACAATTTCAGGAAGGACCTGAAATCATGGAAATAATCAGGCGTTTTGAGAAAAGGCCGGCTGAATGTACTATAACTCCTGAAAAAGAAAATATTAATATAAATGAAGAAATTGAGATTAGAATATCAAATTTCAGAGATGAACACGGGGAGAAATCACGCGAATTTAACCGTATCATAATACATTCAGATAACGGCGAAATAACAAACGGCGAAAAGTGTGACATTGGCCCTGATTATAAGGTTTTCACTGTTAAAGATGGAATAGTCCGTACAAAGTATAAAGCTCCTGATAAAACTGGAAATGATGTGATAAGAGTTTACAGTGCCTGTGAGGTTTTGCCGGAAAACAAAGTACCATACACAAAAACCACGACAGATAAAAAGATAGGTGAAAAAAACATCAGCATCGGAAGTTATGATGCTATGCTCATTCTGACTGCTTCAAAACACAGAATAAAATCAATTGCCCTGAGTAAGAGTTATGATCCAACCCCGGGTAAGGACTGCCATTACAAATCAGAATCAAATCAGGAAATAAGCGAAACCATTGAAGCCACTGTAAGAATTACTCTGAGCACAACCGATCTTGCAAATGTTACAACAAAAGACAATCTGTATGTGAATCAGAAAGCAATTGGTTTCACACCAGTAAGCGCAGAGGTAACCTCATATAACTTTAACTACAACGAGACATCCCATTCCTGGCAGGAAACGACAGGCTCAGTATGCAAAAACAGCGGATATGAGAGTGAAAGGCATGTCAAAAAAACAATTGAAGGGGAACCATTTGTAAAATTTGTCCCTCTGGCTCGCAGTGTGACTTTCATCTTTGATCCAAAGACCGGCAAAGCATTAAAACTTGGTTACGATAATTCATTTGATGTGGTTTTTAAATACAATGAAACAAATAACATGACAGGCAGGTCATGGCCTCCTGATAAGCCGGATAAGCCGTATAGCAAGACCGAACTTAAGGAGACCTCTTTTGGCATGGATCCGGTGGGAGAACCTGTTCCCGATCCTTATCCGCCTGAGATAAGTTATAACCCGGTTCTTGATTCGCTCGCTAATCTGAAAAACAAATTCAAGGGTATAATAAGCGATGACATGCTGGAAATGCTTAATGAAATGCAGAAAGTAGAAACAGGAGGAAAACCATCTTCAAAAATCAAACCCGACCTGATCGTTACGAAAGGCAACGGTTATACAGATTTCGGCGGCGAAGGGAGGAGAACAGCAGAAAAAAAGCTTGAAGGAGGTTATGAAAAAGAAGAGATGACTTTCTCATGGCATATCATTCTAAAAAGAAATGAGCCAGGAAAATAAAACTAATCAATCCGCACCCATTTTTCAACGGAATAAACTTCAGGATTTACCTGCCAGTTGTCATCAACCGGATAGGTCTGGATTAAAGTGTCATTTCTTATTTCAAGAAGGATTTTAACTTTTTTCCCCCGGTAATCATCGGATCCGTGATAAAGAACTTCTTCTTCATATTTGTTGCCGTCAAGCTTAAACGTTCCGCCTCCAAAGGAATCGGAATAAACTGAATCCTGTTTAAACCGTCCTACAAAAACGAAAGTGGAGCCTGACCAGACTTTTATCTCCCCTCCGGTGATAGTAACCGGAAACTCGTCTATTTTATCTCCGCTAACAATTATTTCATGAGCAAGTTTCCATGCGCCTTCCATGGGTGATTTCTTATCTGCCGAAGAGCAACCTGTTAACAGGCTGATAAATATACAGGCAACAACAAATGTTTTCATGTCTTATTGATTTAAATATTTGGTGACGTTCAGTAATATTTTGATCAGCTTTAGTTGATAAAGTTAAATTTATTAATTGGTTTAATATTCTGTTGCTGATCCTGATTCTGTTATTTATTTACAAAATGTCATATCCATCAGTTCAGCAGCGAGGCCGTTTTTCCTTTTTGCCGACTTAGCGAGGTCGGCACAGCCGCTTTCTTTCTGGCCAAGGTCAATTTTTATCAGTCCACGCCAGTAATAGGCTATGCTTTTATGATATCTTCCTGCTCCCACCGTTCTTATCACTGTCGTAAAATCCTCCATGGCACCTTTATAGTCTTTAAGGTAATATTTTGCCTGACCTCTGATGTTATAGTACTGGCTTTCATCCTCCACTCCTTCCAGCGCTTTGGTGAAATCGTAAATGGCTCCCCTGCAGTCGTTTAGATACAGTTTTGCCCATCCCCTGCGGCCATAAGTGTTGTAATCGTCCGGATTTATTTCAAGCGCTTTGCTGTAATCTTCAATTGCCCCTTTATAGTCGTGAAGGTAGAACCTGGTGACACCGCGGTTTTCATAAGCCTGAAGGAATGCTGTATCGCGTCTTATTGCCTCGGTGAAATCTATCAAC
>JABUEV010000267.1 GCA_013314865.1 Bacteroidales bacterium
TGCTTCATCCCGTCCGAGAATAAACTCTTCTTTACCCCTTATCTTCTGGTATGCATTTATCCCGGCAATTATTCCCTGTGCTCCTGCCTCTTCATATCCGGTAGTGCCGTTAATCTGCCCGGCAAAATATAATCCTTCTATCTTTTTAGTCTCAAGTGTATGCTTTAGTTGTGTAGGCTGAAAAAAGTCATATTCTATTGCATAACCAGGTCTGAATATTTCAACATTTTCCAATCCCTTTATTTTACGCAATGCATTATATTGCACTTCTAGCGGCAGACTGCTGGAAAATCCATTTATGTAATATTCATTTGTTTCCCTTCCTTCCGGTTCAATAAATAACTGATGAAACTCTTTGTCACTGAATGTAACCACCTTATCTTCAATGCTCGGGCAGTATCGAGGACCCCTTCCCTTAATCCTTCCTGTATATAAAGGACTAAACTTCAATCCTTTTCTTATAATTTCATGCACTTCCTTGTTTGTATGAGTAATGAAACAGCTCATCTGGTTAGTAATTTCTAACTTTCCTGTCAAATAAGAAAATGCCCTTCCGTCTGAGTCACCTTTTTGTTCAGTCATTTCGGAGAAGTTAATTGTCCTTCCGTCAAGTCGTGCGCTAGTTCCTGTTTTAAGTCTTTCAACTTTAAAACCAATTTCCGCTAACTGATCGCTTAAACCATATGAAGCCTCATCACCGGATCTTCCGCCTGACGCCTTTTTGAAACCTACATGCATCAATCCGTTAAGGAAAGTTCCGTTAGTAAGAATTACCGCCTTCCCCTTAAAAATAGTACCAAATTCGGTCTCTATACCTTTTACTTTGTTTCCCTCTATTAAAACTTTAACCGCTTTCTCCTGCCAGATAAACAGATTTTCCGTGTTTTCAAGTATTTTCCTCCATTCCCTGCTGAACTTTTGTCTGTCACATTGAGCTCTGGGACTCCACATTGCAGGTCCCTTTGATTTGTTAAGCATTCTGAACTGTATACAGCTTCTATCCGTAACAATTCCGCTCATTCCTCCAAGCGCATCAATCTCCCGCACTATCTGTCCTTTCGCAATTCCACCCATTGCCGGATTGCATGACATTTGCGCAAGCTTTGTCATATCCATTGTAATGAGGACAGTTTTTGCACCCATCTTTGCTGCTGCATGAGCTGCCTCACAACCTGCATGCCCTCCACCAACTACAATTATCTCAAACTCAAAATTCATATTTTTCTACTTTGAACATTTTAAGATATTTGTTTTCAAGCCATCTCATTTTTATTTTCTCATTTGCGCTTTTATCATCATATCCGCAAAGGTGCAAAACGCCGTGTATTACTACCCGCAATATCTCTTCCTTAATTTCGGTTTTATATTTTTCTGCATTTTCCCTTATTCTGTCAATACTCATATAAACTTCGCCATTTAATATTCTTTCTGAATTTTCACTGAAAGTGATTACATCAGTAAAATAGTTATGTTGCAAAAATTCTTTGTTGATTTCCAGTAAAGAATTATCATCCGTAAAAATAAAATTAAGGTCACCAGGGATTCTTCCTTCCTCCCTTATGACCTTATTAATGAATTTAATCAGATTTCGCCTCTTTTTTATTTCCGGCTTTACACTGTCATAAAATATTCTGAGACTCAACTGTAAATCTCCCTGAATGTCATTGTTACACTATTACCAATCTTATTAAAGCTGATTGAGTCAGCAAGTTTCGACATAAGAAAAATACCTCTTCCGCTTAATTCTTCAATATTCTCAGGCCTTGTCGGATCTGGCACTGAAGCAGGATCAAAACCTTCACCCTGGTCGGTTACTTCAATCGTCATTTCATTTCCATTTAAAGATATTACCACATCCACGGTTTTTTCAGGGTTATTTCTGTTGCCGTGCTTAATGGCATTATTTACTGCTTCAAGTGTTGCCACAAGAATCTTACCATAATTATCCTGTTTAATTTTTAAATTAGCAGTGATTTCATCTATTGCATGTTCAACCTTGCGCAGATTTGACATTACTGATTCAATTCTAAGCTTTTTCAACGTTTTTGCCATTTCAGCCACAGATATTCAAATTTCAATATTTACCGCAATTTCTAATTTTTTTTTGAAATCCACAATTCCGGGTCAAGCTTTGCCTTTTCATCAAATATCATGAACTTCAACACTGACTTATTGCCATCCTCTTTTTCACAGTAAACATTCCCGAGTTCCTGTCTTGTCCTTACCTTTTCACCAGTTTTTACTTTCACATCCACAATGTTAGAGTATACTGAAAAATACTTACCGTGTCTTATTATTATTGACATATTTGCACCCGGAATAGAAATAACCTTTGCAACTTCACCGCTAAAAACTGACCTTACCGGTGTAATGCCACTGCTTGTTATTTCAATTCCTGGATTATTTTCAGTAACATATTTCAAAACCGGATGATTCTGAATTCCAAATTTACTTGTTATTATCCCATTGTCAACCGGCCATGGCAGTTTACCTTTGTTGTCAGCAAAATTCTGACTAAGAGCTCTCATTTCGGGGGTAAGATCATCTGTTTTTCCGGCTTTTCTCTCATTTTCAATCATTTTGTTAATTTCATCTTCGATTCTTCTCGCAAGCTTCCGTCTTTCATCTATTTCTTTCTGAAGCTGTTTTTCCCTATTGCTTAGTGTATTAATAAGACGCTGTTGCCTTCTCCGTTCACTCTCCAGCAGACTTTTCTGTACCTCTTCTCTTGTCTTTAACTCTGTCAGCTTTTTTAAATCTTCCTCCAGTCGTTGCTTCGACATTTCAATCTCACTTTTAAGTTCTTCTATAATTTCACTCTCGTTTCTCCTGAATTTTGCTATCTGCTGAAGATATTTTAATCGTTTATATCCCTGATTAAAATCCCTGGCTGATAAAACAAATCCAATTTCAGAATTTCCTTTTTTCAGCTTGTATGAAGTCAATATTGAGTTTCTGTATTCATTCTTCAGTACCTTCAGATCGTTTTCCATCAGATCAATTGAAAGTGTATTAAGCTCTATTCTTGTCATCAGCAATAATGCTTCCTGCTGTAATCCTTTAATCACAGACTCTCTCAAATTAAGTTTATTTCCTATAATTCTCAACTCGTTAAGGCTTTCTGATTTTTCCCTGACAGTTTCTTTCAGGATTCTGTCCATGTTCTCAATCTCTGCAAGTGTTTGTCTCCGCTTCTCTTCCAGCTCATTTCTGGTCTGTGCATTATTAAACTGCATAGAACCAAAAATTAACAACAATATTATCATCTGGACCTTCATCTCACAGAACTATCATCTTATTAATCATCGACTTCCCGGAATACAGGTTTATATTATTCATGTCTGCTTATCAGTTAATTTCTGATAACTCATATCCTGCACCCGGAACAAACTCAATTGAACCTGACCATTTAATATCTATCTTTTTTATTTCAATTTCAATTTCGGCAGGAATCTGATCATTTACAATCCTTATATTTACTGGATATGTAATTTTCCCCGACTTTCTGAAACCGCTGTAATAAAATTTAATCATCTGTCCGCTTTCGAACGATGTTGCCTCAGCATAAGTCGCTTTTCTGCTGCTGCAGTCAATTATATATCGAATTTTATTTCTTTCACTGAAAATATTTCTTTCTACCGCCAATCCCGGCTTACAATTAATATTACCTGACAAATCCTTAATTGTTCCCAGGAAATCACCAAAAATTATTCCCGCCATTCCGATACTGAATCCGTATCTTCTGTAAAAATTATCTGGCTTTCCGTATAGAATTTGTTTGTTTATTCTATCGTTTACGAGTATAGTATCACCCGTTATGAAAAAGCGCGCTGCTTCAATTCCCGCGAAAGTTCTGATGCTTACCATCATTGTATCAGGTGCTCTGAATTTAACATTAGCAGTTACCTTTTCCGTCACATCCTGATTTTTAAGCCTTACATCTGCTTTTTGAATGAAAAAGCTGTTTTTTGTAAGATTGTTATTTACCACTCCGTCCATGAAGCTTCCCGCTTCACTGCCTGAATCGGCAGGAAGTTTCTTCTTTAATACAGAACAATTGTTAGATATTACTAACAATAATAATATTATAATCTTTATCTTTTGTTGCAATTTTCTATCTCCTTAATCAGGTAATTTTTTGTAGAATCTATCATAATAGCTTTATTCCAGTTCTGAATTGCAGTTTTGCAGTTTCGTCTTTTTTTCAAAATATATCCATAATGTTCAAAATACTCAGCATCTGTAGTATTTTCCATCCTTAAAACTGATTCCATAATTTTAGCCGCCTTGCCGTATTTCCCCTGTCTGTATAACACCCATGCATATGTATCGAGAAATGTTGGATTTTCCTTTTCCGTTTCAATGACTTTTTTAGCCATTTTTTCTGCCTCCTTAAGCCTTATATTTTGTTCAGCGAGAAAATAAGCATAGTTGTTAAGTACCGTATGATCCTCATTATTAATCTTTAGCGCCTCATCAAACGTTTTGAATGCATTGTCAAAGTCCTTTTTTCTGTAAAAAATTTCAGCACGCATTATAGTAACCTGCATTATCATTTC
>JABUEV010000268.1 GCA_013314865.1 Bacteroidales bacterium
TTGCCGAAGGTCATCTGGTGTCCGTTGTAGAACTGCCCTGACACAGAGGCGAGTGCCTGCATCAACAGAAAAGTTATGGTCAGTTTGTAGAAGTTTTTCTTCATTTGCAACTCCGGAGACAAAAGCTGTTTTTTCCGCACAAATTCTGTTCCAATTATTCGGACATGATTCATAAATATTGACGGCTTAAAACTAATAAAAAGATCAGACTTTATTATTTTTGTTTCTTTAATATTTCTTTAACAGCATGATTGGTCTGATTTTTGTAAATTAGCAGTCAGTCGCTTCAAATAAAGAATTGTTTATTAAACAAATGCAATAAAACACTGTTATCATCGTATAAGTTTAGGATATAAACACCAATTAAAACAAATGGGTATGAAAAGAGTTCTGTTTTTTTCTTTATTCATTTTATCCGGGCTCTACACATGGGCTCAGCCTGTAATGAAGGTCTCGGCAACTGAGCATGACTTTGGAAAATTCAGGGAAGAGGCCGGTAAGCAGACTTACGATTTTGTTGTTATGAATACAGGTGATCAGCCGCTTGTGATACAGAACATTGTGGCATCATGCGGATGTACAACTCCGGAATGGACAAAAAGCCCCATTCCTCCGAAAGGCACGGGGAAAATTACGGCAATCTATGATCCGGCAAACCGCCCAGGCCCGTTTAATAAAACTCTTTCTGTCTACACCAATTCAAAGCCGCAGGTTACAGTTCTTGTGATAAAGGGAGAAGTAATTCCCCGCGAAAAGACTGTTGAGGAACTGTTTACTTTCCCGGTCGGACCGGTAAGATTTGAAAGCAATCATCTTGCTTTTACAAACGTGAAAAAGACTGAAAAGAAAACCAGAGTAATGCAGGTCATAAACACAGGCAAGGAACCGGCAAAAATTGAATTTGACAATATCCCGGCTCATCTTAGCCTTAAAGCTAATCCTGAAACACTAAAACCCGGTCAGAAAGGACTGGTGGAAGGAGTATATGACGGCACTAAAAACCAGACGTGGGGAAATGTGAGCGACCTGGTTAAGGTTAAGATAAATGGAGTGGTACAGGATAAGGTTTACTATTATGTTTCTGCCAATCTTGTGGAGGATTTCTCTAACCTCAGCAAGGAAGAACTGGCAAATGCTCCGGTCTTCAAAGTTGCTTCAACAACAGTTGACCTGGGCAAGATACCGGGATCATCCACGAGGGATGTAGAGTTTACATTTACCAACGAAGGCAAGAGCGATCTGATAATCAGGCATATTAAGTCAAGCTGTGGCTGTACTGCCGTTCAAAAGGATAATCAGGGAGTTGGAATCAAACCCGGACAGTCAAGTTCTATTAAAGCTACTTTTAATTCCGGAGGATATAAAGGAAAGGTTACAAAAGCTATTTACGTTTATACCAATGACCCAAAAAAGCCTGAGACAGTTCTTATGCTTACTGCAGATGTTGAACAGGCGACGGCGGAAAAATAAAAGGATAGTTTTTGGATTAATAATTAATGAAAGGGGTGTGTGATGCACCCCTTTTATTATTTTTGACAAAGAATGAGATAACCAAATGACTGATAAAACTGAAAAATCAATTACTTCACTGCCAAATATAAATCCGGACATACTTGCCAGATCAGGAAGAAAAAAAAGAAGGAGATACTCTGTAAGCGAATATGTTGACGGAATTGTATCAGGCAACAGAACTATCCTGAGTCAGGCCATAACGCTGGCAGAAAGCTCATTGCCGGGTGACTACGAATGCGCTCAGGAGGTCATAGAGAAATGTCTTCCCCACAGTGCAAAGTCGGTGAGAATTGGCATAACAGGCGTTCCGGGTGTTGGGAAAAGCACTTTTATAGAAGCATTTGGGCTTCATCTGGTGAGTTTAGGCAAAAAGACGGCAGTCCTTACAATAGATCCCAGCAGTAATATTTCAAAAGGCAGTATACTGGGTGATAAGACAAGGATGGAAAAACTAAGTGTTCACCCTTCAGCTTTTATCAGACCTTCGCCAAACTCAGGCAGACCGGGCGGAGTGGCACGAATGACAAGAGAATCCATTATCATGTGCGAAGCCGCAGGCTTCGATACAATTATTGTCGAAACTGTCGGAGTTGGTCAGAGTGAGACAGCAATTCACAGCATGGTTGATGTTTTCATGCTTCTTCTGCTTGCAAGAGCCGGCGATGAGCTTCAGGGAATAAAAAGGGGAATAATGGAGCTTGCAGATATAATTGCTATTACCAAAGCTGATGGTGATAACATTCAGGCAGCTGAAAATGCCAGGATTACCTTTACCGGAGCGCTCTCACTGTTTCCTCCTCACGAGTCAGGGTGGAAACCGCGGGTACTGACCTGCTCCGCCAAACAGAATAAAGGAATAGCCGAATTATGGGATACTATACAGGAGTATCTGATTTTTGTCAAACAATCGGGGTATTTTGAAGAGTTCAGAAAAAGACAGGCTGTTATAAGAATGCATGATACCATAAGCGAATGCCTGAATAATTCTTTTTATAACAACGAGGAAGTAAAAAACCTCATACCCCTGATGGAAAATTTGCTCTATGAGGGAAAGATTACATCCTACAAAGCCGCCCTGACACTTCTGGAGAAATACTTTAAAAGATAATACCGAAGAATAATATTTTATATCTTTGCAGCCTAATTATTTACAACATATTAATAAATTTAAATAACTGTTTTTAATGAAAAAAATTCTTTATCTGATTCTGCCGGCATTCCTGCTGGTAAATTGTACGTCAAAACCACACTATGAGATTACAGGGAATATCAAAGGAGCTGACAGTGTAAAATTCCTGCTTCAGAAGAGAGATGGAAACAGTCTGGTTACCATCGACTCAGCTTTTTCCAAAAACGGAACCTTTAAGATGAAGGGAGGTCCGGTGGATTACCCTGAAATGGTGATGCTTGTTGCATCTGACAACAGGATGAGAACTTCATTTTACCTTGAAAATTCAAAAATCTCAATTACAGGCACACTGGATTCTCTTTACAATGCAGTTATAACAGGATCTAAAACACAGGATGAATACCAGAATTACATCAATTCGGCACGTGAAATAAGCGACAGATATAATGATGTAGTGACTCAGTATCAGATAGCCAGGCAGAATGAAGATGAAGAAAAAATAAATGAGCTTACAAGGCAGGCCGATGAGATCCAGAAGGAATATGTTCAGTATCAGAAGGATTTCATAAAAAACAATCCCTCATCCTTTGTGTCTCCTTCTCTTCTGAGAGGCATTGCATATGAGATGGAGCCCGATGAGATAGAGTCTTATCTTAACATGATGGACAGCACTGTGGCGCGCATCCCGGCTGTAAGTGAACTGAAGGAAATGGTGGTTAAAATGAAATCAGTGGCAATCGGACAGAAAGCTCCTGATTTTACCTTGAATGATGCAGACGGGAATCCGGTAAGTCTTTCATCTAAAGTCGGATCAAAACTCTTGCTTGTCGATTTCTGGGCTGCATGGTGCGGTCCCTGCCGTCAGGAAAACCCCAATGTTGTTAAGGTTTATAAAGAGTTTAACAAAAAGGGCTTTGATATATTCGGCGTCTCACTCGACCAGAACAGGGAGGACTGGCTTAAGGCTATAAAGGATGATAACCTGACATGGACACATGTTTCTGACCTTCAATACTGGAACAATGCTGCTGCACGCCTCTATTCAGTCAACGCAATACCTGCAAACTTCCTGCTCGATGAAAAGGGAGTGATAATTGCCAAAAACCTGAGAGGGGAGGAACTTTATAACAAGGTAAAGGAAATACTCAAATAGAATTTTGAATTTTATTTAGAAACAGGAGAGTGGAAGATTTCTGTCAGGAGTCTTCCACTTCTTCTTTCTGAAAATCCTCTCCGGGCCTTTTTTCCTCAAGAATAAAACCTGTACCCCTGACGGTGCGGATGTCTATATTTTTATCTTCGGCAATATATTTTCTTAATCTGCTGATGAAGACATCCATGCTTCTTCCGAGGAAATAATCGTCTTCCCCCCATATTTCAGTAAGGATGTCTTCACGTGTGAGAATCTTGTTCTTGTTTATTATGAAATACCTGAGAAGCTGGGCTTCCTTCAATGTCAGCTTCTCACGGGTTTTTCCGCAAATCAGTTCCAGAGTGTTGTATTTTAGCGTTGTTGATGAGATTTTATACTCATCGTTCATCGATGAGTAGGCTCTTTTAAGTATATTGTTAATGCGAAGTATAAGAACTTCCGGGTCGAAGGGTTTTGTAATATAGTCATCAGCGCCGATTTTCAGTCCCCTGACAATATCTTCCTTAAGACTCTTTGCTGTGAGAAATATTACCGGCATTTCAGGCTGGGCTTCTTTTATTCTTTCAGCCAGGCTGAATCCGTCCATCTCGGGCATCATGACATCAAGCACGCAAATGTCAGGCTTTTCACTGAAAAACAAATCAAGCGCTTCTTTGCCGTCGCGTGCAAGTGTTACTTCAAATCCGCTTATTGCTATGTACTGTGATAAGATGTTTCCAAAATCCCTGTCATCTTCTGCCAATAATACTTTCATATCACCA
>JABUEV010000269.1 GCA_013314865.1 Bacteroidales bacterium
TTATCCCATGAAAATCTTTTCGGAGGTCATGGCCCTATAGTATCCGATTCCTGAGGCTGAGATAAAGGCGACCGGCTTTTTTCAGCCTTCCTCAGAGTTTCATAAAGAAGCTCTCCTGATTTTACCCTGCTGTCGGTTAACTCCTTTTTTCTTCTGGCTGTCCATCTCATATCCCCGGTCAGCCCTTTGCTTCCTGTTATCAGAATGTTTTCCATCAGATAATAATGGTTCTGGTAAGTAATCTGTTTCCTGAAAATAAGCAACTCAAATGATTATCCGTAATATTATAAAATTGAGAATTTTGTTGTTTATTCCCAATTCACAACTCATGCATAAACAGGTTATTCTTTTGACTTACCTGAAAGCACTTTATTGATTAAGAAAATCATTGAGATTTTTATACATTATACAATAATTATATTATATCTTTGTTATATATAAGTAACTTTAATATACTATGAAAGTAATATCTAATCAGCTTTACAGCGGGTCGCTTAAGACGATAGTCCTGAAATTATTAAAGGAAGAAGGACCTGTGCATGGTTATGCCCTGACACGCAGGGTTGAGGAGATTACCGACGGAAAGATAAAGCTTACCTACGGAGCTCTATACCCTATTCTTCATAAGCTTGAGCAGGAAAAGGCTGTTGTAACGACAACAGGAATCCATAACAACCGGACGAGGGTCTATTATTCACTTACACCCAAAGGAGAAACAGTAACTGTATCAAAGATCAATGAGCTCAGGGAATTCATCGAGTCGCTTCAGAAAATTATTGAACCTCAGACGGGGCTTAATTATGCATGAGCTTACTAAAAATAATGTTGAAAGGATCACTAATGATGTGAGAAAGCAGGAAATTATCTTCTCACATCTTGCTGAGGATCTCATCGATCATATCTGCTGTGATGTGGAGGAAGAAATGGAAAATGGGCTCACATTCAATGAAGCCTATACAAGAGTCAAGCAGAAATTTGGATGGAGAAGGTTAAAGGAAATACAGGAAGAAACACTTTATGCTATCGACACAAATTACAAATTTATGAAAAACACAATGAAAATTTCAGGCGTTATCGGAACAATATTGTACGGTTTTGCCGCATTGTTTAAAATCCAGCACTGGGCCGGAGCAAGTATAATGCTGACACTAGGAGCCCTGATCCTGGTATTTGCCTTTATGCCATCAGCACTTGGTGTCATGTGGAAAGAAACTCACAACAGGAACAAGCTTGTCCTTTTCATATCAGCATTTCTTTCAGCAGGCCTTTTTATAACCGGAGTTCTTTTTAAAATCCAGCACTGGAACGGTAGCAGAATAATTTTAGTTTTAGCAGGTATAATAGTAGTCCTGTTATTTTTGCCTTCCCTTCTTGCAGCTGGATTGAAGCAGACTGAAAACAAATCGAAAAAGGCAGTTTATATACTCGGAGCTGCCGGAGTTATGACTTTCTTTACCGGATTTATTTTCAAGATAATGCACTGGCCGGGTTCTGGAATTTTCCTTACGGGTGGTTTAATAATCATCTTTTTTATCGCTCTGCCATTTTATACCTGGCTGACATGGTCCGATGAAAAACTTATAAAACCTGAATTTATTTTCCTTATCGCCGGTTCCCTTTCCATAATTCTGCCTGCAACACTGCTGAACCTTAATCTCCAGAGATCCTTTGACCAGGGTTTCATTAATAATCTGGATGAGCAACGGGCTTTGTATAACCAGATGCTTCAGAATAAAAGTCAGTATCTGGCTTCTTATAACGACTCTTCATCCTTTCAATCAATGTTGCAGCTTGATATGAGAACAAACGGCCTGTTGATTGTAATTACCTCCATGGAAGACAAAATTGCAGATAATCCTCCTGTATCAGGAATGGTACTGTCTGATGAACTGGGAAATGCAATGTCTGATTACAGATCATATCTTTCGTCAGTTATCCCGCAAGACTCATACGATAATATAAGTAATTTGCTTGACGTATCAGGATATCTTCCGGTAAGGGAATCCGTTAATCCCGGCATACCTGTTATGCCAGGTCTGCATTCGCTGGCTGTTCTTAAGAACGGGGTTCTGACAGCTGAGATTTTTTCGTTAAGGAAACTTGCAGAAATAAAATAATCTACATAAATCCATAATGTGATGAAACAAAAAATCTATATACTCGGACTTGCAACCGTAATGATTATTGCTCTTGGAACAATGTTCAAGGTCAACCACTGGCCCGGCGCCGGCATTTTGCTTATTGCAGGAATTTCAGTTCTGGTCCTTGTGTTTTTGCCGGTTGCGTTGATCAACAGCTTTAAAGATGAGAACAAAAAGAATAAAAAACTCCTGTACATTATAACCTGGCTGACATCCTTTGTTATATTTACGGCTATGCTGTTCAAGGTCCAGCACTGGCCGGGGGCTACATATTTAATGCTCATTTCCATACCATTCCCGTTTCTGGTATTCCTTCCTGTTTTTCTTGTCGTAACATCTAAAAGCAAGGAGCACAGTATCTTCAATACTGTTTACATGTTGTTTCTTTTAATGATACTATCATGTTTTACAGCCCTTCTTGCGCTTAATGTATCAAAGGAAAAATTGGCTGAGAGTTTTAGCATAGTCAGAAATTATTATCTTTCAGAGAAAGCAGCTGACAATATAGAGGTTCAATATCAACCGCCTGTTAGTTTGAAGATTGATGAGGTGTTAGAAATAACGGAAGAATACAGGGATCTCTATCTTGGATATTTAAACACCCGGTCTGATATGTGGAAAGGTGACCTTGGCGCTTTTCAGACATCATGGTCATTCTCCATGCCTGTTGGGAAGAAAGGCAGGCAGGTTGAAGCCATTCATTCAAAACTACTGTCAGGATTGAATGACCTGATCTCACTTTTAGAAAGAACACCCGGCTGCGAATCCCTAGCAGCTGCTGCTCCTTCTGTCTTTGACCTGAAAAAGACCATAAGCGGTGACTATGATCTTGATCCGGATCTGAATATAACACCCACGCACCCATGGCTTCTGGCTTATATCATGGGCATTGAGAACAATCTGAAACTTATCAGGGCAACATTGAGATAATCAATCCGATTTCCACTCATGCCGGCAAGGGTGTCTGAAAAGGCTGATTAAAGTTTTTGGGCACCCTTTTTTATAAATATTGTTTAGGATTTCACAATATCCTTGTCGTCAAAATATGCCTTTCCGTCAGCAAATTCTCCATGTACTTCCAATAAATTTTCAGACACTTCATCGGTCCTCTATTTTTATGTCAAAATTATTTACACATGAAAAGAGGAATAATGATTTTTGGCATCTTTCTGGTTGCGGCTGTGATGTTAAAGGCCCAGCAGGATAAAGTCTGGACTCTTGAAGAATGTATCACTTACGCGCTTGAGAGGAACATACAGGTAAGAAAAAGCGGACTCACAATTCAGCGTTATCAGGTTTACGCCGACCAGGCAAAAGCCCAGCGTTTCCCGTCTGCCAGTGCTTCAATAGGCCAGAATTTCAGCTGGTCAAAAAACAACTTTACCGGACAGTCTGGATTTAACGGAAGCAGTAGTTCAAATTATTCCGTCAGTTCAGGTCTGACGGTTTTCAATGCTTCAAGACTTACAAACCAGATTAAGCAGGCAGAGCTTGAAATTGAGAGTGGCAATTATTCTCTTGAAACAACAAAGGAATCGATAAGTCTGAGCATTCTGAATGCTTTTCTCCAGGTGCTATACGCTGAAGAACAGGTAAACAATATCATGAAACAGATTGAATCCACAACCAGTCAGGTCAATCTGGCCGCGGAGAGACTCGCTTTGCAGATTATCTCACAGGCTGACTATGCACAGGTTAAATCCCAGCTTGCAAGTGAAAAGCTTTCGCTGGCAAATGCCGAGAGCCAGCTGGCAATTGCAAAGGTAAACCTTATGCAGTTGATGGAACTGCCTGTAACATCTTCCTTTAACATAGCACATCCGGACCTGGGAGACTCCATAAACCAGAACAGGGTACCTGATGTGAAGTCAGTTTATGAAACTGCTCTTGCAATTAAACCACAGGTCAAAAACTCGGAACTCAACAAGGAAATAGCTGCCCTTGATGAAAAGATAGCAAAGGCTGGATATTATCCTTCTCTTACTGCCAGTGCCGGATTAAGTACAGGCTACAGCTACTCGGGTGCTCTTTCAGACAATGAAGCTTACTTTGAACAGCTGGGCAACGCAATACATCCTACTGCAGGATTGTCTCTGGCTATCCCGATATACCAGCGAAAGCAGATTAAGACCAGTGTCGCGGTGGCAAAAATCGGTTACCTGGATGCTGAATTGAGTGAAACGGATACAAAAAATCAGCTCAGGAAGAACATCGAACAGGCATGCCAGGATGTAATTTCAGCACAGGCCGAATATGAGGCAAGTGTGGAAAAATACCAGGCAGCGCTTGAATCTTCACTTCTTTCAGATGAAAAGTTCACCCAGGGAATGATAAACTCGGTCGATTACCTTGTTTCAAAGACCAACCTTATCACTGCAGAAAGCCAGTTGT
>JABUEV010000270.1 GCA_013314865.1 Bacteroidales bacterium
GCAGAGGGAGGCCGGCTGGTTATACCTGTTGGGCCGGCATCTGCAGTACAGGAGCTTATTCTTGTTGAAAAGAAGAACGGGAAGGTTGAAAGAAGCAGAATGACTTTTGTAAGGTTTGTTCCCTTCAGAAGACTGTGAAAGAAGGTTCTCATCGCGCAACATTACTTTTTACTTTTACCTTTTTCCTTTTAACTTAAAAAGCAGCTTATAAAAGCTGCTTTTTCCCCGTGATTCCGGCGCGATTGTTCGTCCCGGTTAACCGGGCCTCACGAGCTCATCACGACTTCGTCGTGATTCGGTTCGAACTTTCCTTCCCTTCGCGTTCTCATCGCGCAACATTACTTTTTACTTTTACCCCCGACGCTACGGTCGGGGTCTTCGCTGACGCTCCGACTTTTTACTTAAAAAGCAGCTTATATAAGCTGCTTTTTCCCCGTGATTCCGGCGCGATTCGAACGCGCGACCCACAGCTTAGAAGGCTGTTGCTCTATCCAGCTGAGCTACGGAACCATTTCAGGTTGCAAAAATATATTTTTTTTCGATTATTCAGCCTCTAAAATGCATTCTGCAAAATTAACCGCGGAATATTAATCAGACAGTCAGAATTTAAGCATCCTTAAGATAATTGACAAGACCTTTCTTCTCAAGTATCTGCTTCAGCTTTCCCGGAAGAGGCTTGAAAAGAAATAATGATTCCCCTATGCTGATCTCTCCCTTTTCAAAATTAATCTTTACTTCTTTGCCCGGCTTGTAGGCATCAACTGCCTCCCTGCATACAATAAGCGCAAGTCCCTGATTTATTGATGAACGGTAAAAAATCCTGTTGACAGATTTTACTATTACCGCTTCTATCCCTGCATGCGACAATCCTACGGAAGGGTGTTCCCTTGAGCTCCCACAGCCAAAATTCTCACCGGCCATTATTATGTCGCCCTTCTCAATCTTCCTGCTGAATTGTGGATCAAAATCCTGGAACAGCAATGGAATTATTGCATCAGGATCAGAGCTCAAAACATTGTAAGTATGTTTTCCTGCAAACATCTGGTCAGTGTTGAGATTGTCAGCATCTGAGTAATCCCATACCTTGCCGTGTTTCCTGTTTTCTCCTTCCTTTATCTGAAAAGTACCGCTTTTTCTTAACATAAAAGGATATTTCTCATTACCGGGCTTTTTCCTGGGATCGGTTATTTCTCCTGTTAATGCAGAGCAGGCAACAGTCGCCGGGGAAGCCAGGTAGATGGATGCCTCCTTGTTGCCCATACGCCCGAGGAAATTTCTGTTTGCACTGGAAATAACATTATGGCCGCTGGCAGGTATTCCCTGTCCGGTTCCCAGACATGGTCCGCAAGAAGGGGAAAGCACGTTTGCTCCTGCAGATACAAGGGCAGAGATCAGTCCTTCATCAATAGCCTGTAGCAAAACAGCTCTTGAGGCAGGTATCACGTTAAGCTGAAAACCTTTCTTGATGGTTTTTCCCTTAAGAATACTTGCGGCAATCCTGAGGTCTTCTATCCTTCCGTTTGTACAGGTGCCTATGAGACCTTCATCAACTCTGATTCCTGCCGCCTCTGCAACAGCCTTTACGTTGTCAACATGATGGGGAGTTGATACAACAGGAAATATTTCATCCAAATTGATTTCAATGACTTTGGAATATTCTGCTCCGGGATCTGCCCAAATGCCCTGATGCTCCGAACCCAGAAATTCAGAAAGTATCTTATCAGCCGGGAAAACAGCGTTTTTTGCACCCATTTCAGATGCAAGATTGCACAGGGTCATCCTGTCCGATATGTTGAGGTTCCTTACTCCTCCACCGTGAAACTCGACTGACAGGTAATTTGCCCCGTCCGACCCGATCATGCCGATAATCCATAAGGCCAGGTCTTTTGCATATACTCCCTCCTGCAGTTTTCCTTCCAGAACAATTTTCATTGATTCAGGTACCCTGAACCAGGTTTCACCTCTTTTCCAGATACCTGCTGATTCAGTCCTGTCTATTCCTGCCGCAAACGAATTAAATGCGCCTGCGGTTGATGTATGGCTGTCACTGCCGACGATCAGCATTCCGGGCCTTGCATATAATGACATTAACTGATGACAAATACCTTCACCGGCATCATGGAATTTTGTGATTTTCTGTTTGGCCACAATGTCCCTTATTTCCTGGTACTGACCTGCAAGTTTAGCATCATTTGGCGGAGCATTGTGATCAAGAACAACCACTAGCTGTTCAGGATCAAAAACCTTTTCACCTCCCATCTTAAGAAAAGTGCGGTAAATGCTTGATGTATTGTCATGGGTAAGCAGAAGGTCAGGCTTTGCAAAGACTATCGTGCCAGCTTCGGCTTTAAATATTTTTTCAGCGAATGTAAGGGGCTTCATGTATGAGTGTTTATTAGTTTTTAAGTTCGTAAGTTTATTGATTTGTTAGATAAATCTAATTATTTAACCCGCAAGCAGACCTCCTTTCTGGTAAATCTCAAATTGCACCTCTGAGAAAGGTTCGGCAAAAGTACTTTTGCCGTTATTAAGATTAGTGATCTCACCGGTTTTCAGATTTATTCTAACCATATCCCCGTTGTTTAAAGATATCGTATCTATGCTACTACATGTTATAACAGGTAAACCGGCATTTATTGCATTTCTTTCATAAATGACGCCAAACGATTCTGCCACAATTGCCCGGATACCCAGGGAGATGAAACAGTCAACTGCCTGCTGTCGTGAGCTCCCGCTGCCGAAATTCCTCCCAGTCACTACTATATCCCCCGGTTGGGCTTTTTTAGCAAAATCTTCAAATCCGGAAAGGTTGTCAAAGGTATACTGACCCATTTCACTAAGTTCGGTTATAGTAAGGTATCGGTTGTGAAAGATCATGTCGGTATCAATATTATCCTGTCTGATAAGCCATACTCTTCCTTCGATTATTTCAGGTCTGGCATTTAATGATGATGATACCGGCGGACTTTTCTTTTCTTTTAGTATATCTGATGAAGTAGTTTTTTTAAGTAAAGGCGGTGTTTCATCCATTCTGCCGGGTGTGGTAATGTAACCAGCAATAGCTGAAGCAGCAACGACATCAGGGGAGGCCAGATAAACATTGCCTTTTCCCTGTTTTCCCGGGAAATTTCTGTTGCCGGTACTTATGGTGATTTCACCCGGACCGTTTTGTCCAACCTGGCCGGCAGCACATCCTGCACAACCCGGATTTGATACAAGAGCTCCTGCACTTTTAAAAATTTCTATTATGCCCATCCTCAGGCACTCATCCCAGACATGGTTTGTGGAGGGGACGATTTTAAGTATTACTCCCGGAGCAACTTTCCTGTTTTTAAGTATTCCGGCAGTTCTTATCATATCACTCAGCCTTCCGTTGGTACAGCTTCCAATAAAGCCTGAGTCAATTACTGTTCCGTATAATTCATTTATTTCAGCAATATCATGAGGCTTCCCTGGCTTTGAAGCTACAGGTTTGAAATCAGAGACATCTATATGAAATGTCTTGTAGTAAACCGCATCTATATCCGCATAAACAGGTTCAAAAGGCACGGTTGTTCTTTCCCTGCAATACCTGATTATTTGATCTGACGGCGGGAAGAGAATTATGACTGCGCCCATTTCAGTTGCCATTGAAGAGATTGTGATCCTGTCGTCGAGTGTAAATTTAGTTGTCACATCACCGTATATTTCAACAGAGTATCCAAGCAGGGAGTTGGCTCCGAATATGCCAAGCAGGTTAAGGATGACATCCTTTGATGTGATATCAGAAGGTAAATCACCCTCAAGAATTATTTTTACCGACTGAGGTACCTTGAACCATATTTTCCCCTTGTACCATGATGCAGCAATGTCAAGGTCGCCCATTCCTTGGCCGAAAGCCCCGATTGAACCAAGAATGTTTGCGTGTGAATCGGTAGAAACTGCAGTTGCAGAAGGGTAAACAAGGCCTTCATCAATCAGGATATGAGTGCCGATTCCTGCGTTGATATCATAAACCTTTATTCCGTTTTCTCTTGCAAACATACGGCAAATATGCTGGTTTACAGCATATTTCTGATCAGAACCGGCAGGATTGCAATCGAAAGTAAAAAAAGTTTTTTCCGGATCGTCCACTTTAAGGCCATAGTCCTTAAGGTTTTTGACAACGTTAGCACCGCCAAAGTCCCGGGCCACTCTGGCATCTATCAGGAAATCAACAATATCTCCCGGCTTCAGTTCATTGCATTTTGAATGTAATGCCAGAATTTTTTCGATAATGGTCATTGCCATATTTGAAATGGATTAGTATGGAATATTAAACAATTAGTTTTCAGGGTGCAACTCTGAATTGTGCCCTGTACTCTCTGGGAGATAGTCCTTCAGCTTTCCTGAATTGTTTGTTGAAATTTGAAATACTTGAAAATCCGCACTGAACAGCTATGTCTCTGACATGATAGTCAGTCTCCCTCAAAAGATAGCATGCTTTGTTGGTTCTTACCCTGTTAAGATATTCAACAAATCCGGCGCCAGTGTTTTCCTTGAAA
>JABUEV010000271.1 GCA_013314865.1 Bacteroidales bacterium
GTGGTAGTAACTACGCAGTCGGTCGTTCTGGCATTTGCAGTCTGTTTTGCGATAGGGGTCTTCTTCGGATGGTATCCGGCCAGGAAAGCAGCAAACCTAAATCCTATTGATGCCCTCAGGTATGAATAAAATAGACCAGGTGAGAAAAAAATTTCAGGAAGGCAAATTAACAAAAATCGTACTTCACCTTCTTGCATGGTTCATCCTGGTCGGATTGCCTCTCTATATAATCAGACGATACCAGGTGGGGACAGGTTTCATCTGGCTCTATTACCTGAATACCTTAATAAACGGAATCATCTTTTATATTAATTACCTTGTTCTTGTACCGCGACTTTATTTTCGGAATAAGAAGTTAAACTACCTGCTTTCTGTGATAGGCCTTCTTGTTTTTTTCTATTTTGTGTCGGATATCTCAAACAACGTGGCATTTCAGCGTGATTCCGGCAGACCGGACAGTGAACAGATGAGAACCCCGCCTCCTGATCGCGACGGAAGACCGATGCCTCCGCCTGCCGGAAGAATCCTATCCAGGCCTCCGTTCAGAGGAATGCATATGTACAGCTATGGCTTTTCTTCAGCTTTCCTGATATTTTTCTCACTTGGCCTGAGAGTTCTTGAACGCCAGGGTCAGATCGAAAAGCTTCAGAAAGAAATGGAAAAGGAAAAACTGAATTCGGAACTTGCACTTCTGAAAAACCAGATAAGCCCTCACTTTTTCTTTAATACACTAAATAATATTTACTCACTCATAAGTGTGAATGCCGAAGACTCTCAAAAGGCTGTCCTTAAGCTCTCCAAACTGATGAGATACCTGCTCTATGAATCGGACCATGGCAATACTCTCCTCAGCAGTGAGATAGAGTTCATGAAAAATTACATAGACCTCATGAAGCTCAGGATGAGTGACAAAGTTGACCTGAAGGTTGCTTTTCCGTCGGAATTTGAAGACAGATACCTGCCCCCGCTTCTTTTCATCCCGTTTATTGAAAATGCGTTCAAGCATGGCATAAGCTACAGGGAAAAGTCTTTTATTGAGATAGCTCTGGAAGCTGATCAGAAGAAGATATCTTTCAGATGCCTGAACAGCATTCCAAAAAGACAGGAAAATGACAGTAGTTCCCATCAGGGAATAGGGCTGGAGAATGTAAAAAAACGACTCAGCCTTCTTTACCCTGACAGTCACGAACTGGTAATTGACAGGTCGGAAAAAGTATTCAAGGTTCTGCTTACACTTAATCAGTGATCATGAAAGCCAGTGTGATTGCAATAGATGATGAGCCTCTGGCGCTGAAGCTTGTTGCGGGGTATATTGAAAAGACACCTGGTCTTCAGTTGCTGGGAACATTTGACAATCCTCTTGATGCACTGGAATTCCTGTCAGACAATGCAGTTGATATAATATTTGTGGATATTCATATGCCTGACCTTTCAGGTGTGGAATTCACCAGAGCTCTTGAAAAGGGCCCGAAAGTGATTTTTACAACGGCTTATGAGAAATATGCACTCGAAGGATTCAGACTCGATGTTGTTGATTACCTGCTGAAACCTTTCAGCTATGAGGAGTTCCTGAAGGCAGTGCAGAAAGCACAGAAACTGATAAAGCTTGAGAAGGGAGAAGCTGTCAGGATTGAGTCAAATAATGAATTTCTATTCCTTAAGTCTGATTACAAGATAAAGCGTATAAACTTCAACGACATCCTTTATATTGAAGGATTGAAAGATTATATAAAGGTATATACACGCAATTCCCCGAGACCGGTCTTGTCTCTTGCCACACTTAAATCGGTTGAGTCAAAACTCCCGAAATCAAGGTTTATGAGGGTTCACAGGTCATTTATTGTAAACCTTGAAAATATTGACACTATCGAACGCAGCCGGATAGTATTCGGTAAAACCTACATACCCGTCAGTGATCAGTACAAAGAAAAATTCCAGGAATTTCTCGACAGGAATTTTTTATGACTGAAAGAGGATTATATCTAACAGCTTTGATAGCCTAAGTGAGATTGTTAAGAAGCAGGTCGTTTTTTAACAAGTGAGTTGTTAATTTAGCACAGATTATATCCTCCCTTTATTGTCTTAGGGGAGGGTAGAGGAAGGGTTAAGAAATACATAAAATGGTAAAGGACAATTAAATCTTAATCTTCTCAATCTCTTAACCCATCCTCCGGCTCCTTCCCTTAAACAATAAGGGAAGGAGAGAGGAAAAATTTGCAACGCAAAATTGAATTAATTAAAAAAGATTTAATCTTAAAATTACCTCCCCTTAAACAATAAGGGGAGGGTAAGGGAGGGGTTAATTAAAGCCTGAGTCTAAAGTTGCCTAAGTCTCTGCTCACATTTCTTTAATTCAGAAACAGCTTAATATCATCCTCAACGGTTCCGATACCGGCTATTCCGAATTTCTCAACCAGGACCTTTGCCACATTGGGTGACAGGAATCCGGGCAGTGTGGGTCCAAGATGGATATTTTTGACTCCCAGGTAAAGCAGGGCAAGAAGTACTATCACAGCTTTCTGCTCATACCATGCTATATTGAAAGCTAAAGGAAGATCGTTGATGTCGTTTAAATTGAATATCTCCTTAAGTTTCAAGGCAATAACTGCGAGAGAATATGAATCGTTACATTGTCCTGCGTCAAGAACGCGTGGTATTCCGTTGATATCGCCCAGAGGAAGTTTGTTATAACGGTATTTTGCGCATCCTGCCGTAAGTATGACTGTATCTTTTGGCAGAGCAGCTGCAAATTCAGTATAATAATTTCTGTCCTTGAAGCGCCCGTCACAACCTGCCATCACAAAGAATTTTCTTATAGCTCCTGCCTTTACAGCCTCCACAACTTTATCTGCGAGGGCAAAAACCTGGTTATGGGCAAATCCTCCGATTATTTCGCCTTTTTCAATTTCAACCGTGGGTTTGCATCTTTTTGCATGCGCAATTATTTCAGAAAAATCCTTCTGTCCGCCTTCCGGACGGTCACCGATATGTTTGAACCCCGGAAACCCTGCTGCTCCTGTGGTGTAAACTTTATCGGCGTACACTGCATCGGGTTTGGGAGGAACAATACAGTTTGTTGTGAAAAGAATCGGACCGTTGAAAGTTTCAAACTCTTCTTTCTGCCTCCACCATGAATTTCCATAGTTGCCTGCAAAATGGCTGTATTTCTTGAAAGCAGGATAGTAATTTGCCGGAAGCATCTCACTGTGTGTATAAACATCAACTCCTGTGCCCTCAGTCTGCTTCAGAAGATCTTCCATGTCCCTGAGATCATGACCGCTGATCAGAATACCAGGATTGTTCCTTACACCGATATTCACTTTTGTGATCTCAGGATTGCCGTATCTTGTGGTATTTGCCTTATCGAGCAGTGCCATCGCCGCAACCCCGAATTTTCCGGTTTCCATCACCAGCGACACAAGCTGATCAGCAGTTAAGCTGTCATCGGTTGTAGCCACAAGAGCTTCCCGGATGAATTTGTATATCGACTTGTCCTCAAATCCCAGGTTGAATGCATGCTCTGTGTAGGCTGCCATTCCTTTTACACCATAAATTATCATTTCACGCAGTGAGCGGATGTCCTCATCTGCAGTCGACAAGACTCCCACGCTTTTGTTTTTAGCCTCAAACTCTTCAACTGTACTGCCTGTCCATACTGCAGAATCATGGATCTTTGACGGCAGTTTTCCGCCTGCCTTCAAATATGATTCTTTGATCTCATCACGTAGTTTAAGCCCTTCCTTTATTTTAGAAACAAACCTTTCATTGTCGAAATTTGCATTGGTGATCGTCATAAAAAGAGAATCGACAATGAATTTATCTGCCTTTTCATTTTCTATTCCAAGCTTTCCTGCAAGAGAATTAAAGAATGAAATTCCTTTTACTGTATATACAAGAAGATCCTGCATATTTGCCACTTCCGGTTTTTTGCCGCATACACCTGTTACTGTACACCCGGTGCCTTTTGCGGTCTCCTGACATTGAAAACAAAACATGTTCATTTTTATGGTATTTTAGTTTTAATTAATTGTTTACTTTCAGTTCTGAGTACTTTCTGACAAAACAAAGGTAAGATAAAGAAGAATTTAAAATTGTAACATTTGTTACAATTCCGAATAATTGTTGTCGCTAATCAGTAAAAAATATTATATAGACAGATTATTTAAAAAAAGTAAGTAGAAAATTGTTATTACCCTTTTAATATGGGGGTATAATGTGAAAAAATAATAAAAAATATGTGAGATACCTTTATTTTATAAGGGTGGCAATGGAAAAAAATTGCAAAATTGATTTTTAAGACTATATTTGTTTAAAAATTTTAAAATCTAGGCTCATAAATAATGAATTTGAATAAAAGGCTTTTTTATTTATTGGCAGGTTCACTTTTATTTCTGTCATTTTATTCAGGTTATTCGCAGGAAGAAGGTGAGAGCAGGTTTGATGTAAGGGCTGACCAGGTTAGCAGTTATATATGGAGAGGTTTGAAACTGGGATCCGGGCCGGCTGTTCAGCCTGCACTT
>JABUEV010000272.1 GCA_013314865.1 Bacteroidales bacterium
CTCGATCTTAATCCTATAATTTTGAAAATTGACTAGATTCACAAATATCTGAATATTATGAACAGGAAGATCTTTTTTGGAATTATACTTCTGGCGGTTACGGGAATTTCACAAGCCCAGTCCTTCGGAGATATTTACCAGAAATCCATACCCGATAACCGTAAGGTCAATTACCCTTATCTGAGGGAGGCTGATGTCTTATGGTCAAAGAAGATATGGAGGCTTGTTGACCTTAGGGAAAAAATAAACCAGCCATTGTATTATCCTACAAAACCTACCCAGGATGGCAGAAAGAGCTTTATCAACATTGTGCTTGATGAGATAAGGGCAGGAAAGGTTACAGCATACTCAGCACTTGATTCAAATGTGCCGACTACATACGATGAAATAGAAGTAAACATGGGCGCTACTACCAAGACACAATCCATTCAGATTAATGCCGAAGGCGCCACCAAAGACACTGTCATTACCGAGTCTGCAAAGCCTGAAGAAGTAAAACAGCTCCTTATCTATGAAGAATGGTACTTCGACAAAAAGCTTTCTAAAATGGATGTCAGAATTATTGGTATTGAGCCTTACTGGATGGGATTTGATGCTGATATGGGTAGAACCCTGAGAAAGCCCCTTTTCTGGATCAAGTATGATGACCTGAGAGATGTCCTGGCCAAACATGAAGTTTTCAATGCAAATAACGATGCGCAAAGGCTGTCATTTGACGACCTGTTCCTGCAGAGAAGGTTTGGAAGCGTCATTTTTGGAGAATCAAACGTATATGACGACCGCCAGATAAATGATTACACTGTTGGTAAATATACCTTGTTTGAAGCTGAAAGGATCAAAACAGAATTGTTCAATTTCGAACACGATCTCTGGGAATATTGATTTGATATATGAAACCAAAAAAAGAGGGAGCCTTTTCTGCTCCCTCTTTTTTTGGTTAAAACGGTCATACTATGTATATTTTTCCCGGGTACCTTTTCTGACATCTTCAAGATAGTTCTTTATATTCTGCTCCTCTTCCCTTTTAACTATCAGCAGAACATCATCTGTTTCAACTACAATGAAGTCTTTAAGGCCCTGGACAACCGCTATCTTTCCTTTGGGAATGCTGAATAGATTTCCTGAATTATCGTATGAGTATATTTCCCCCTGAAGCATTACATTACCCTTTTTATCGCGCTTTGAATGGTCAATGAGCGAACTCCACGTACCGAGATCCGACCAGCCGATATCAGTGCACATAACATAAACATTATCAGCCTTCTCCATTATGCCATAGTCGATCGAAATACTTTTGCATACAGTATATGTCTTGCTGATAAATGAGTCTTCCTTGACGGTGCGAAATAAATCCCTGCCTTCCCAGAAAGAAGAATAAATATCCGGAAGGTGCTTTTCAAAAGCTGACAGAATAGCTTTTGTATTCCAGATGAAGATACCCGAATTCCAGTAAAAGTCACCACTCTGAAGAAACACCCTGGCAAGTTCAAGGTCAGGCTTTTCAGTAAACGTTTTAACCTTATACAGACTCTCAAATCCGTCGACTGTCTTTTTTCTGTCAGCCTGAATATATCCATAACCTGTCTCAGGCCTGTCGGGTTTGATACCAAGAGTCAGAAGGGCATCATTTTTTGATGCAAATTCATATCCCTTCAGCAGAACCTTAGTAAACTTTTCCTCTTTCAATATAAGGTGGTCAGCAGGAGTGACAGCAACCACTGCATCAGGGTTTTTCCTGAGAATGCTGAATGTTCCGTATGCTATACAGGGAGCAGTGTTTCGCCTGAAAGGTTCGGCAAGAACATTTTCTGACTTGATCTTTAACTGTTCCTGAACAAGGGTTTTGTGCTCGGCATTTGTCACCACAAGAATATTATCCTCGTGACATACTTCCCTGAATCTTCTGAATGTTTGCTGGAGCAGGGTTTCACCTTTACCCAGAATGTCGAGAAACTGTTTTGGCTTTTCTTTCCTGCTGAGTGGCCAGAAACGACTGCCAACACCCCCGGCCATAATAATTACATAACGATTATCCATTATACCCGGCTAAATCATGTTTAAGTTTCTGCAAATATATAATTTATTGCAGACCCTCCGTTAATATTATCGAAAAGGAAATAGATAATAAATTCGTAAATTTACAGCTCAAAATTAAATACATGTTGAGGATTCTTGAAGAGCTGGGACGGTATTTTCTTCTTTTGAAAAAGGTTTTTTCCAAACCTGAAAAACCATCAATTTATTATAAGCAGACGATGCAGGAACTGGTCTATCTGGGATTAAACTCTGTTATCATTGTTGCCATCATCTCTTTCTTCATGGGAGCAGTTATCACTCTCCAGACAGCCTACAACACGGAAAATCCTATTTATCCCACATATCTTATTGGCCTTGGCTGTCGTGATTCAATAATATTGGAATTTTCTTCCACCATAGTTGCACTGATCCTGGCAGGTAAAGTGGGTTCAAATATCGCATCAGAGATAGGTACAATGAGAGTTACTGAACAGATTGACGCTCTGGAAACAATGGGCGTAAATTCTGCTTCATACCTTATTCTGCCAAAAATTATTGCCACACTGCTTTTCAATCCTTTTCTTACTCTAATGAGTATTATTATAGGCATTCTTGGAGGATGGATAGCCGGAACTTCTGCAGGTGTCATAACTTCGGAAGATTTTATTTATGGAATCCAGTATGCTTTCATCCCTTATTATATCACCTATTCTCTTATTAAGACTCTTTTTTTCGCATTTATCATAACCAGCGTTTCAGCTTACCAGGGCTACTATGTTGAAGGCGGATCACTTGAAGTAGGCCGTGCGAGTACCAAAGCTGTTGTACGCAGCAGTCTGTTAATACTGCTTTTCAATGTAATCTTAACTCAACTTCTGCTCTCATGATCAGGGTCAATAATCTGAACAAGTCATTTGGTGATGCAAGAGTGCTGACTGACATAACTGTGACCTTTGAACCGGGCATTACCAACCTGATAATAGGACGGAGCGGCTCAGGAAAGACAGTACTGCTGAAATCAATCGTTGGGCTTCATGATATTGACAGCGGTGAAATCTGGTATGATGATGTACTTTTCAATAAACTGGATTTCGAAGGGAAAAAAAAGATCCGCCGTGAAATCGGAATGCTCTTCCAGGGAAGCGCACTGTTTGATTCACTTACAGTTGAACAAAATGTCCGGTTTCCCCTTGACATGTTCACTGAAATGACCCAGGAGGAAAAAATTGACCGGGTTAATTTTTGCCTGAAAAGGGTCAACATTATCAATGCCAACAAGCTTTTCCCCAGTGAGTTATCAGGAGGCATGAAAAAAAGGGTCGCTATTGCCAGGGCAATCTCACTAAATCCTAAATACCTTTTCTGTGATGAGCCAAACTCAGGTCTTGATCCTATTACGGCAATTCTTATTGATGAGCTGATTAAAGAAATCACCGAGGAATATCAGATGACTACCATAATAAACACGCATGACATGAACTCCGTAATGAAAATCGGTGAAAAGATAGTTTTCATACACGAAGGCCTTAAATGCTGGGAAGGCAGTAAAAATGAGATATTAAATACTGACTGTTCAACACTGAACGATTTTGTTTTTGCAAATGCTCTGGCTAAGAAACTCAAGTCGGGATCGTAAAAAATTAATCCTTTATCTCCTCATAATCAACATATTCGCCTAATTCCCTCGGAACTCCTGACTTTTTCCGTTCATCTGAATTATGATTATTACGTGCGTGGTTATCAGACCGCGGTTCCTCGCCTTGCAGAAATCTTGCAAACGATCTGATTAACAGATATATTATTATGCTTATTAAAATAAAACGCAACAGGATCATTTTATTCTATTTTGAATTTGATTTAACTCTTTTTGCAAATTAGATTAATATCCTGCAAACTTAGCAAATATAGTGTCTTTTATTCTTCAGAACTATATTATTTTTCAGTGTCAAGTTTGTAATTATAAAGAAATCTGTCAGTTCCTCCGACAATCAGGTTCCATCCGCTTTTTTCTGACAACTTCCCGATTGAAAACATCGAGGCTCCTTTAAGCGGAAATCCCTTCATTATGTCACCATTTTTGTCAACAAGATAAATCAGGTTTTTTGTCATGTCGAAGACCCCTGTTTTACGGTCATCTGATGAAAAAATAAAATTAATCGGACCTCCTAGCCTGTCAGTACCAAATCCCTTTTTATATAGATTTCTCTTGTTATGATCATAAAGATGCAATGTATCTGTGTCTATAAAGATATATTCATCAAACCCGTCACTGTCGATATCGAATATATCAAAGGAATGTGTTTCAGAAAAATTCCCCAACTGATACTTTTTTACCTTTCCGTCAAAATAAATATGATTAATAGTTCCGTCAGGCGATGAAACCACAACAGAAGGTTCAGGCAATTTGCTAAGCCTGACTGCTGACCCGCTGGCTTTAATAACAGCCTCATCAGGGTTAAGTCTGAC
>JABUEV010000273.1 GCA_013314865.1 Bacteroidales bacterium
TAAAACCTCTTCTTCGGTTACAAATTCGTATGTATAAAACCAACTGCACCATCCGTTAAGGATAGATCCATTACGGGCTTTTAAATAAGTACCTGCAAGGTCTGCATAACTCTCAAGAGCTGAATATGGATCCTTATTAATGAGAAAGATAAATTTGTTTGATTTTACAGTTTTTCCCGGTTGAAGCACAAAGCCTTCAGCAAGGATGGACTGTGCAGTCAGGCTGATGCCGTTTCCGGTTTCCCTTCTGGCTTTAATGTTTCCAAGCGATGATTTATTCTCAAGAGTTCCGCACGCAAGCCCTTCATTGTTGTAACCCCTGAAAAGTCCTACATTCCACCAGCTTTTGACAAAATCAGAACCCGGCGCAGTAAACTCTTTTACTTCTCCTGAATCATAATACATAGGGCCATTTGTGAGTATTTTAGAAGTCTCAGGCCAGAAAAGAGCACCGTTTTCGTCACGCAATGCGCATACAGGATCTATCTGCCGTATATTTAAAGGTTTCGCCGAGACATTAGTACAGAACGCTTCAATTGTAAATGCATGAATTTTGTCGAAGAGAAAAATGTCAAGTTCAATATTGATTTTTCTTTCCGTATCCCTGAATCTGACTCTCATATGTCTGCCGTCGCCTGCAGGATCTGACAGCCTCTTCACTTCAATGGCATGTCTGTACGAGCCGCTGTCAGTTCTTATTAAACGGTTATCTGAAAAAATACGGACAAATGATCCTGACAGGAATCCAGCCCCGTCTCCTCTGATGACATTCAGGCGCAGTGATTTTGAATCAAATGCAATCTTAAAATAATCATTTTGCATCTGGGGAGATATCTCCGGATTATCTGGTAGAAGCTCTCCTGTCTTTCCGAAAGAAACCACAGCCATGCCTGTGGCCGGGATACTTCTGACAAAATCCCTTCGGTTTATCAGATTCCTTTTATGCATAATGATCAGGACTTCTTAGCTATTGAAGATTAACAAGATATTTGTACAGTTCGCTCTTTGTGGAGAGGATTATCATTGTTGAAGAGTCGAAGGTATTTCTGAAAGTCTCCATGGATTTGACGAAGCTGTAGAGGTTTCTTGCTGACTGGCTCTGGTCATAGGCTGATGCATAGATTGCCGTGGCCCTTGCGTCTGCCTGACCGCGTATCTCTTCAGCCCTGCGGAAGGCCTCCGACTGGATAGTCTTCAGATCCCTTTCCTTCTCGCCATTTATTTTCGATGCCTCTCCCTGACCCTCCGACCTGAACTTTTCCGCAATACGCAATCGTTCGCTTATCATCCGCTCATACACCTGATTCTGAACCTCCGTAACATAGTTGAGACGTTTTATCCTGACGTCGAGAATTGCAATTCCCAGGTCTTTCACCCTTTCATTTGACGACTGGAGTATCATATTCTGGATCTTTATCCGGCCGACTTCTATATCCGAAAGTGTATCGCCTACTTCTTCCCCGATTGAACCTGATGAAACAGGAATCCTGTTGATGCTTCTTACCACTTCATCGAGGTTGTGGGCTGCTATATAGTCACGCGTCTCACCGTCAAGAATGTCTGCTATTCTCGACTGAGCGCCCCTTTCGTCGGTAAGTCTCTTGAAAAACTGCAAAGGGTCCGTTATCTGCCAGCGTGCATAGGTGTCAACAAAAATGAACTTTTTGTCCTTGGTGGGAATCTGGTTTGGATCTCCGTCCCATTCCATATATCTCTTTTCAAAATAATTCACTTTCTGGATGAAGGGCACTTTAATTTTAAGTCCGGGAGTCGTTATGGCTTCGCCTACAGGTTTCCCGAACTGGGTTATCACAACCTGTTCAGTCTCTTTAACTTTAAATACAGCTTCAATAAGATTAATAAGAAGGATAACAGCCAGGGCAATTATGATTTTTCCTTGTGTTTTCATGATTTTAGTTATTTGGCAAGTTGCATCTGAAGAAGAGGAAGAATGTTTTTTCCGTCTTCGTCCATTATTATCTTGTTTCCAAGTTTGGGTATCACTTCACCAAGTGTTTCGAGATAGATTCTCTTCTTTGTCACTTCAGGAGCTTTTACATATTCACGGTAAAGGGCGTTAAATCTGGCAGCTTCGCCGAGTGCATTGTTAACCCTTTCGGTGGCATAGCCTTCTGCCTTCTGAATAGTCTCCTCAGCCTGGCCTCTTGCCCGGGGTATTATCTTGTTATATTCCGACCGTGCCTGGTTTATCAGTGTCTCTTTTTCCTGCTGGGCCTGGTTTACAGCATTGAATGCATCCTTGACAGGATCGGGTGGAGTGACGTCCTGCAAAACCACCTGTTCAATTTTCAATCCCAGGGAATATTCGGTGCAAAGTCGCTGGATTTCCTGCTGGACTGAGCTGGCAATTTCCATTCTGCCGACTGTCAGCACCTCATTCACAGTGCGGTCGCCCACTATCTGTCTCATGCAGGCTTCAGATATGTCGCGGAGCGTGACAATAGGTCCCCGGACTTTGAACAGGAATTTATACGGGTCTTCGATCCTGTACTGGACAACCCATTCAACATCAGCCAGGTTCAGGTCGCCTGTGAGCATCAGCGATTCATCGGTGGTTCCGGTTTTAGTATACTGCGACTTAATGCCTGTTGCAGTGGTCCGGAAACCGAACTCTTCTTTCTGCTGTCGCTCAACTGCGACTTTATAGAGCCTTTCCAGGATGGGGATCCTCATGTGAAGGCCAGGTTCCTCTTTTCTGACATACTTGCCGAAACGCGTAATTACTCCCACCTCTTCAGGCCGAATCTGGAAGAATGAGGTAAGAAACAGAATCAACGCTATTAATAAAACAGGGACATAACTGTACCGCTTATAAAGTTGTTTCCAGTCGGGAGGTCTTTTGCCGCCGGAATGTTGATTAAAGTCCATTTTTCTTGAAGTTTGGTTATAATACAAATATAGGATTTAAAAGAGGCAAGAAAAAGGTTTCCGGGTATTTTAAGCGGATGACTGTAAATATGTTTACAAGGTACTGGAGATTCCAATAGAGGAGCACCAGCGATTCAGGTACAATCAAGACAGAGGGACAATCCTGAGGATAAGGTTTATTTTACAGGTGACAGTTAATCTGGCTTAAGTCTTTTCAAACAGACTGGAGATGATCGTCCACCTCATCGAATGTAGCCATTGCAACAGCAGCAGAACTTATGAACGGCTGGCTGATGACCCATTTTACTGCTCCGGAAAAAGAAGGGTCAGTTGACTGGGATGAAGTATATTTCCCGGCCGAACAGGTCTTCATCGCTACTACTGCAATTCCGTTTTTATGTGCTTCATCGAGTATGCTTATGAGCTTCTGCTGATCCCAGTCGCTGTGACGACCAGTGACTGAATGGATAAAGGAGCCTTTGTGGTTAAAGGGAACCATTACAACATCATAGAATTTCTCCAGATTATTTCTCTGATGGAGATGCATCACCTCGTTATGGGCAGAGAATCCGTGTGCTTTTATAACGCCCGAAGACTTCCTGTCGGAGAAGAATTTCATCACTTCTGGGTGAAACAGAATTGATTCCTCTGATGCATCGTGGTAAAGAAGCACATCGATATATTCAGTCTGAAGGGCTTTCAGGCTTGCCTCGAGTCTGGTATTGAGTATTCGCTTTATTTCTTCCGTATCTTTTTTCCCTTTGCCCCTGTTTGGAAGTTCTTCAGGATCGAGGCGTATTTTGGTCTGGATCACCACTTTTTCGCGGATACCCGACACTGCCTTTCCGACAAGTATTTCATTATTGCCATTGGCGTATGATCGGCCTGTATCTATAAAGTTAATGCCTTTATCGAGGGCATATTTTATCAGGGCCTCGTTACTGGTTCTTGGAGCGCCAAAACAAAGGGGAGTGACATTTATACCTGTTTTGCCAAGGCTGCGGAATGGCATGTCCGCAGAGGAAGCTTTTGAAACAGCCGAAGGTATCAGTGAAAGACCGGCCAGTGTTACTGCTGATTTTGATAGGAACTCTTTGCGGGTGAGTTTTGACATCGGTATTTGAAGAGTTTACAAGTTAAAAATCAAAATTTTATTGTCTGTTCTGTTGCTGTTAATTGATTAACAGAAAAAGCAGAAGATCGTTCAATGATAGCAAAAAGAATTGAGAAAATAAATCAATCACCTTTTAAGGCAATCTGCCTGAGAAAGGCACGGTTGCGCCTGCGGCGCTCATGAATCACGTGGTATTATTGGTTCTACAGGCAGGTCGGGTCTACGACCCTACAGACAGGTCGCGTCTACGACGCTAATATATACCACTCCATACGTATCGGTTTCTACAGACAGACCGCGCCTACGGCGCTAATTAATCGATTGGTACGTATCGGTTTCTACAGACAGACCGTGCCTACGGCGCTCGTGGAATGCTCTACAAAAGATAGGTCCGTAGGACCGACCTGTCTGTAGCACATATTACAAGGGAAGAAGCATCGAGGTCCGTAGGGCCGGCCTGTTTGTAGAAACGACATT
>JABUEV010000274.1 GCA_013314865.1 Bacteroidales bacterium
CTTAATTCGCCATTGCAGAAGGCGCAGGAAAATGGGAAAATATATATTACAGGCCTTGCAAGTGACAGATCCGGAAATCTCTGGATAGTCCAACCAGGTGTAAGCAGGGTGATAAAGGTTCTTAAATCAGACGGCACATGGATTGTTAATCCTTTAACAATAAATGCACCTTCAGCCGGAGATATCCTGATTTCTTCAAATGGACTTAAGATGGTGTTGTTATCTGCCAGTCAGGGTTTGCTCATTCTGGATGACAACAATACTCCGGACCTGTTTGCAGATGACCGGTACAATAATATTGCCATTAGAGATAATGAGGACAATCTGATCAGGAATTTATTTTCAATTGCCGAAGATCTCACTGGCAATATCTGGATCGGCACTGATAAGGGTCCGGTGGTTTTTTACAACAATGAGGATCTTTTCGGAGAAGATCCGCGGGCATTCCGCATCAAAATTCCGCGCAATGACGGATCGGGACTTGCTGACTATCTTCTTGGAAATGAAACTGTAACAGCTGTTGCAATTGACGGTGCCAACAGAAAATGGCTGGGGACTAAGGGATCAGGAGCTTATCTTCTATCATCAGATGAGACTTCCGTGATTAATAATTACAATCTGGATAATTCCCCTCTTTATTCCAATTTCATTACAAGCATTGCTGTTGACAATATCTCTGGTGATGTATGGTTTGGCACCGGAGAAGGTGTGATATCAATTAGAGGCGAGGCTACTGAAGGATCGGTGAGTTATAAAAATGTATATGCCTTCCCTAATCCGGTAAGAGATGATTACAATGGAAATGTTACCATCACCGGACTAATGAGTGATTCGAGGGTAATCATTACCGATATCAGCGGCAATCTTGTCTTTAAAACCATTTCAACAGGAGGTCAGGCCTCGTGGGACCTTACAACATACAACGGACGAAGAGTGACTACCGGTGTCTATCTAATCTTTTGCTCAAACCAAGAAGGATCAAAAGCTTTTGTGACAAAAGTGCTTGTGATAAGGTAAAAGTTTATCACTTTATCAGACTCTGAATCCTTTCTATCTGCATCTGCTTATTTACCTCTCTGAGTCTTCTTGCTGTCTTTGTAAAATACTGATGCCCGGAAATGAATTTAACCTGAAGCTTGTTCCATTCATTCAGTGAAGTCATTTTATTCTGGGCTTTAAGTTCTTCAAAAAGAGTATTTGAGACGGGGATGAAATCGCTCCTTCCAAGATAATCAAGGTCTGAGTCGCAGATTATTTCTTCGAGCAGATTGCCAGGCCTGGGGGGAAGCTTTGTAGCCATAATGACAGCACATATTTTTTCAATCTGTTCCTGTGTGTAATCAAATTCCGGGAGCATTTTCCTGGCAAGCTCGGCTCCGTGAAATTCATGATTGTCATAGGAAACGGTATGTCCGGCATCGTGGAAAAGGGCTGCTGTTTTAAGAAGGAGTATTTCCTCGTCAGTGCATCCTTCAGCCCATCCGATAAGCTCCACTTCCGTTACGACATCAACAGTATGCTTCACATTATGATAGTACAGATAATCAGGAAGTTCCTTTTCAAGCTTGTCAAGAACCATCTCCTGGAGATCGGTAAACCGAATGAGGCCGAACCTGGTTCTGAAAGCCTCATTCGGCACCATTCCTTTTCCATCAACCGACAGCTCGCTCCTAATCCCTTTAACCCTGTAAACCTGTACATCGCCCTTGTATTTTACCGGCAATTTTCCGAAATACTCGCAGTCAAAAAACTCTTTCACCAGCTCATAAGTCATTACCGAAATCAGTATTTCATCTGAATCAGATACGGCTTCTATCCGGCTTGCGGTATTTACAGTATCTCCCTTGATATCGTAGCTTATCTTCTTTTTACCTGATATTGTAGCTGTCACAGGTCCTGTATGAATTCCTGTCCTAAGTTCCCATATCCTCGCACCGCCGCTTCTTTTTCCAAGCTCAAACTCTTTAAGAAAATTTCTCATTTCTATTGCCGCAAGGATTACATCCACAGGGTTGGTAATGTTTTTGACCGGTATGCCTCCGGCACACATGAATGTATCGCCTATGGTTTTTATCTTTTCGATTTTGTGCCTTGAAGAGATTTCATCAAATTCCCTGATTATTTCATCCAGTTCATCCATGAAATATTCAGGGGTCTGCCCTTCCATTATTTTCGAAAATCCGCGTATTTCAGAATACAGCACTGTGGCCATATTGAACTTGAAAGACTTTTCCTGCCGTCCGGCCGGGAGTGTTTCTTTTTCACTGCCGGCTGAAGCTTTTTCATACAGCTCCTTAATCCTTTCATAGTCCCTGGTCAGCTTCTCATTTAACTTTTCAAGCTCCCTGATTTTTGATTCGAGTTCCTTATTTTGTTTTGCCAGTTTTGCAACCCGTTTTACCAGCTCACCATCAGATGTTACAGTCATGACACAGCAGATTGATTGGTAAATATACTAATTTTACAGTTGAATTATATTCTCCGGACAGATGCTGGAAAAAACGAAGGGTATAGTATTACAGCAAATAAAATATACCGATTCAGGAATAGTTGTCCATTTGTTTACAAGGAGCTTTGGCCGGCGCTCTTTTATTCTCAAGGGCGTCAGAAACAAAAAATGCGGAAAACATAATGTTTTTTTCCAGCCGCTTTTTTTGCTCGACCTTGTCTTCTACAACAAGGAATCACGGAGCATGCCGGTAATTAAGGAGTTTTCGGTCTCATATGCACCGGGAGACATTTACTCAAATGCAAGGAAAAGTTGCATGGCCCTGTTTATGAGTGAGGTAATGTCTGCTGTATTGAAGGAAGAGAGTCCAAATGAAAATCTCTTTGATTTTCTTGCGAACGCTATTATCTATTTTGATGAATCAGGAAATTCCTTCGTGAATTTTCATATCTCCTTTCTGTCAGGATTAAGCAGTTATCTTGGTTTCCAGCCGGCTCTGAAAAGATCAGCTCGAGATGTCTTCTTTGACATGATCAACGGAACTTTCACTTCCGTTCCTCCTTTGCATGGAAATTATGCAGGTGAAGAAGTATCAGCAATCCTTTCAGCTTTTTTTTCTTCTTCATACGATAAGGCTTCAGACATATCTCTCAACGGCAGAATGAGAAATGAAGTGCTTGAAACAATTATAAGATACTACTCCCTGCATTTACCAGGGCTTAAGAGAATTAATTCACTCAGGGTATTGAAAGAAGTTTTTTCATGATTTAGACATTGAATTTTCCTTATTTTTAGGAGCTAATTATTTACCTATGGCATTTATTCCCTCCCTGGTAAGCTGGTTAAATGCAAAACGCATGAACCAGATAGAACTGTTCAAAAAGTATCCGGTTGAAACACAGAAAGAAATACTTTTCAGTATCCTAAGTAAAGCATCTCTTACAGAATGGGGTTTAAAATACAAGTATGCCTCCATTTCTTCATTTAAAGAATTTCAGGAGCGGATTCCTCTTCAGACGTATGAAGACCTTATGCCATTTATCGAAAGACTGCGAAAGGGGGAAAGGGATCTGTTATGGCCCGGCAGAATAAGATGGTTTGCAAAATCTTCAGGCACAACTTCATCCAAAAGCAAGTTTATTCCTGTTACCCGGGAAGCGCTCGAGGATTGTCAATTTCGTGCTGCAAAGGACATTCTTATCATATACACTGCCAATAATCCTTCCACAAAGATCTTCACGGGAAAGGGACTGACGCTCGGCGGAAGCCATAAAATAAACGAATTCAGCAATGACTCGCTTTACGGCGACCTTTCTGCAATCCTGATTGAAAACGCCCCCTTCTGGGTTGAATTGATAAGAACTCCCGCGCATGACATAGCACTGATTGAAGATTTTGAGAAGAAGCTTGAGCTTATTACCAGAAAATGCATAAAGGAGAATGTAACCAGCATGTCGGGCGTTCCATCATGGTATCTC
This sequence comes from Bacteroidales bacterium, assembly GCA_013314865.1. Classification (GTDB taxonomy): domain Bacteria; phylum Bacteroidota; class Bacteroidia; order Bacteroidales; family VadinHA17; genus LD21. The sequence continues at coordinate 3,928 of JABUEV010000274.1, forward strand.
ACACTTATAAAGAGCATCCTTTCCTATACCGGAAAATCTAATCTGCTTGACGTATGGCCGAACCTCGAAGTCTTTTTTCATGGCGGTATAAGCTTCACTCCATACCGTGAAATATACAATCAGCTTATCAGGGGGGATCAGATGCATTACATGGAAACCTACAACGCATCAGAGGGTTTTTTTGGAATACAGGATGAACCGGGCAGGGACGATATGTTGTTGATGCTTGACTACGGAATATTCTACGAGTTTATTCCTGCCGAGAAAGCCGGTTCCCCAAATCCTCCGGTTCTTACCCTTGGCGAGGTTGAAGCAGGCAGGAATTATGCCCTGGTAATCTCCACAAACAGCGGTCTGTGGAGATATCTTATTGGTGACGTCATTTCCTTTACATCACTCTTCCCCTTCCGGTTCCGCATCGCCGGACGGACAAAGCATTTCATGAATGCATTCGGCGAGGAAGTAATAATAGACAATGCAGAAAAGGCTCTCTCTGAAGCCTGCAAAGCGACCGGAGCTATAGTGCTGGAATACACTGC
>JABUEV010000275.1 GCA_013314865.1 Bacteroidales bacterium
GGTCTTTCATTCTCAGTAAACGGACAGGCCGGGTATGTTAATGACCAGCTTAACCTGCGGAAAGGCAATCTGTCCGAGGCAGAAAGACTCTTAAGGCTCAAACAGCAGGCAACCAGATTTATGGTAGGAGGCGGGATAAGCATTAATTTCACTTTTGGATCAATATATAACAATGTAGTAAATCCGCGCTTTGGCAATGGCGGAGGAGGCGGCGGCGGCTTCGGCGGGGGCGGAGGAGGAGGCGGCTTCGGCGGCGGCTTTGGAGGCGGATGATATTCCTGATCTCTGATCCTGACATCTTAAAGCCGTTCTGACAATTGTCAAACAGACATATTAGTACCTGTCTGCAATTTATTATAACTTTAGTCAGTTAAAATAAATTCTACCATAAATCATAAGAAGCTGTTGACAGGTACGATGGAACGCTTCAGCTACTACAAAAAAGAGGATCTGCTTAAAAAAGCGGATGAATTAAAAATCTCTCTGCCTTATTCGGAAGATATTTCACCTCTTTCATGGCCCTTAAACGTAAATGGTTTCAGGATTCAGAACAGGATTGTCGTTCAGCCAATGGAAGGCTATGATTCTGATAACTATGGAGCCCCTTCAGATCTTACAACACGAAGGTATATCCGTTATGCAAAAGGCGGGAGCGGCATTATCTGGTTTGAAGCCACGGCCGTTACAGAAAACGGCCGCTCAAATCCCCGACAGCTGTTCATTAACAAGAAAAACGCTGATGCATTTGCCAGGCTGAACGACGAAATAAGAAAATCAGCAATAAAGGAGGGATTTGATCCGTATCTTGTCATTCAGCTTACGCATTCCGGCCGTTACAGCAATCCTGAAGGCAGGCCTGCACCTGTTATAGCCTCTCCAAACCCCCTTCTTGACAAAAAAGATTCTTATGTTGTTGCCGACGACGATCTTAAAAGGCTCCAGGATCAGTTTGTCACTGCTTCAAAAATCTCTCTGCACGCTGGCTTTAATGCAATCGACATTAAAGCCTGCCATGGATACCTGATGATAGAACTTCTGGCCGCAAGGAACAGGGAGGGCAGTCTTTTTGGAGGACCTGAAATTGAAAAACGATTCAGATATTTTCTCGAAACAATTGACAGAATCAAATATGAGGTCTCAGGAATAAATATAACTGTAAGGCTTGGTATTTCGGACCTCTATCCGGGCGGATTCGGTGTTGATGAAAAGGGCAATCCTGACTTTACTGAGCCTTTACTCCTGGTTGAAGAACTGAAAAAAAGGAAGACAGAAATCCTTAATATCACCATGGGAAGCCCATATTTCAATCCCCATGTTACAAGGCCTTTTAATACTCCTTTACCGGGGATGAATTTCCCTGATGAACATCCTCTGGAAGGAGTGGCCCGCATGATTGAAGGCACAGCATTGTTTCAGAAAAAATTCCCGGAGATTTTAATGACAGGTTCGGCATACTCATATCTCCGCCACCATGCACCACACGTTGCAGCAGAAGTCATCAGCAGGGGAATGGCCTCTTTTGCAGGATTCGGAAGAAATTCATTTGCCTATCCCTCTATGGCCGCTGACATTATCAGAACCGGCAGGGCTGATCCTTCTAAATTCTGTATAGCCTGTTCCGGCTGTACCAGGCTGATTAAGAACTTCAGACCCGGAGGCTGTGTGGTACGCGACCGGGAAATATATGGAAAAGAACTTAAAAGGCTGATTGCCGATGGAAAATGAAAAAATAGTTCTGGGAGACTTTTTACTTGAATGTTTCCGCGTTAATACACTGATTATTGGCAGTGGTGCGGCATCGCTTAATGCCGCGGTCAGTCTTCATTCAATGGGACTGGAGGATATTCTGATAGCCACTTCTGGGTGGGGAAAAGGTACATCAAACAACGCGGGTTCCGATAAACAAACATACTATAAACTTTCGCTTGCGGGTGAGGTTCCCGATTCGGTTCACGACATGGCTCGTGACCTTTTTAACGGGAAGTGCATGCACGGAGATATTGCTCTTTGTGAAGCCCAGGGTTCGGTAAAAGCTTTTATGAGCCTGGTTCAGCTTGGAGTCCCTTTTCCTCATGATAAATTCGGCTCCTATGCCGGATACAAAACAGATAATGATCCGCGGTCAAGAGCAACATCCGCAGGTCCTTACACATCAAAAATGATGTGCAGTGTTCTGGGGGCGGAAGTAAAGAAGCGCGGAATAAAAGTTCTGGATCATCATCAGGTTATCTCTTTGCTGACCGGAACTGACAAATCATTTGTTTGCGGTGCTCTGGCAATTAATCTTGAGCAAAAGGATCCGAAAAAAGCATTTGTCCTGTTCAATGCGGTTAATATTGTTATGGGCACGGGAGGCCCGGGCGGGATTTACGAAAAGAGTGTTTACCCCGAATCACAGGAAGGTTCCATCGGGATGGCTTTCAGAGCAGGAGCTACAGGGCAGAATCTGACAGAATCACAGTTTGGAATAGCCTCTTTAAAAATCAGATGGAATCTTTCGGGAAGCTATCAGCAGGTAATTCCAAGGTATTTTTCCACCCGTCATGACGGAACAGATGAACAGGAATTTCTGAACAGTTCATTCAGGGATTACACCTCACTTACCAGTGCGATTTTTCTGAAAGGGTACCAGTGGCCTTTCGATCCTTCGAAAACAAAGGATTACGGCTCTTCACTTATAGACCTTCTCGTTTTCCGTGAGACAAATGAAAAGAACAGAAGAGTTTGGATTGACTTCCGTAGAAATCCCTCATGGCAGGGCAATGATTCATTTCAGGTAGAAATGCTTGCTGATGAAGTGTACCGGTATCTGTCAAGATCTTCAGCCATCCGGGAGACTCCGGTTGAGAGGCTTGCCGCAATGAACATGCCTGCTTTGAATCTTTACAGAGATAAAGGTATAAATCTTCAAAAAGAGCCTCTTGAGATTGCAGTCTGTGCTCAGCATAATAACGGCGGACTTAAAGGAAATATTTGGTGGGAGGCTGACCTCAGGCACCTATTCCCGGTGGGAGAAGTCAATGGTTCACACGGAGTCAGCCGGCCGGGCGGATCAGCTCTTAATGCAGGCCAGGTCGGAAGTTACAGGGCCGCATTGTATATATCAAAGAACTATAACTACCCGCCGCCTGAAAACACTCTTTTTCTGTCTGAAGCTGAATCATCATTAATTACTGAACTCGGTCTTGCAGGTAAATGGCTCTCTGCTGGAAGCAGAAAGAGTATCATGGATCAGCATCTTGCAGACATCAGGAAACGGATGTCGTCGGCAGGAGGTATTATCCGCCGCCGGGACCAGCTTGAGAGAACAGTTGAGGAGTCATTTAAACAGCTTCAGAAAATACCTGATGAAGCCGGAGCAGTATCAGTTGAAGAACTTGCTGAATGCTTTCAGGTTCTGGATCATTGTCTTACACAATACATATTTCTTTCTGCCATAAATAAATACGTTAAGGATGGAGGAAGAAGCCGTGGTTCATACCTTGTGGTAGATAACAGGTTCCCTGAAATTACTTCGGGAAGCATAAAAGACCTCAATTTGTGTGATTACCGGCGCAGGATAGAAAAAAGTATTATTGAGGTTGCATACTGCAATAACAAACTGGAATTCAGAATTGTTCCGGTACGACAGATACCAAAGCAGGATCTCTGGTTCGAAAAGGTCTGGAAAGATTATCTGGAAGATAATTATACAGAGAGTTGAATAAGTCTTACAAATTATTACCTTTACCCGCATATTTCTGAAACCTGATTAGACTCCTAATAATGAATGGAAAACCTGTAGCTGTTATTACAGGCGCCAGCAGAGGGATTGGCAGGTCAATTGCGATAGCGCTTGCGGGAGAAGGTTTTGATATTGCAGCGATTGCCCGCTCGACAAACAGTGAAGGAATGGAAACCCTTGCTCCTGAAATTGAAAGGAAAGGCGCTGAATTCTTCCCGATAGGACTTGACATTTCATGTACCGACTGCCACAAAGAGGTGGTGTCAAATATTCTTGAAAGATACGGACGCATAGATTTTCTGGTTAACAATGCAGGTGTGGCACCTCTCCAGCGAAATGACTTGCTGGCGATGAGTGAGGAGAGTTATGACAGGGTAATGAATATAAACCTTAAAGGCCCGGTCTTCTTTGCCCAGAAAATTGCAAAGGAAATGATCTGGCTAAAAGATCAGATTCCGGATTACCGGCCAGTAATTGTGTTTATTACTTCAGTTTCAGCCGTCCTCTCCTCAACAAACCGGGCCGAATATTGCATCTCAAAGGCCGGACTCAGCATGGCATCTACAGTTTTTGCCGATCGGCTAAGCGGGGATGGAATACTTGTTTTTGAAACAAGACCCGGGATTATTAAAACTGACATGACAGCCAAAGTCAAGAATAAATATGATAAGCTTATCAACGAAGGTCTTGTTCCGCAAAAAAGATGGGGACTCCCGGAGGATGTCGGTAAAGCAGTTGC
>JABUEV010000276.1 GCA_013314865.1 Bacteroidales bacterium
TGAAGTGGGCACAGAAATACATTTCAGGCATGCTGAAAAGGTTCACAAACCGCTTATTCTGGTCGTGAACGGGCTGGATCATGAGAAGGCGAATTTTGAGAAATCACTCGAAATGATGAAGGAGCAGTTTGGAAATGCAGTTGTACTTGTTCAGTATCCGGTAAACGAAGGCACAGGATTCAACTCTATCATCGACGTGCTGAAGATGAAGATGCTTCAGTACCCGAAGGAGGGTGGTCCTGCCAAAGTCACAGAAATACCTGCCGATCAGCTTGAAAAGGCAACCGAGCTTAACAACATTCTTGTTGAAAAGGCAGCTGAAAGTGATGAATCATTGATGGAGCTCTTTTTTTCCAATGATACTCTATCTGAAGCTGAAATAAGAAAAGGTATTGCAAAAGGACTGCTTTCAAGAAGCATTTTCCCGGTCTTCTGCACTTCTGCCAAGCTTAATATAGGGGTTGACAATTTATTGGAGTTTATTGTGAATGAAGCACCGTCAATTACTGACATGCCGGCCATTGTAAACAGCAAAGGAGAAGAAATAAAACCGGATCCTGCAGGGCCTGCATCAGCATATATCTTTAAATCATCGATCGAAGAACACATAGGAGAAATTAACTATTTCAGAGTGTATTCAGGTAAAGTTACCGAGAACCTTGATGTTATAAATACCAACAACGGCACAAAGGAGAGACTTTCCCAGATATTTGTCTGTGCCGGCAAAAACAGAACCAGGGTTCCGGAAATGTTTACCGGCGACATAGGTGCTTTTGTTAAGCTTAAGAATACTAAAAACGGTCATACACTTAATGCTCCAGGTAACGACTGGACATATCCCGGCATAAAGTATCCCGAGCCCAAATACAGGACAGCAATTAAAGCCCAGAGTGAGAGTGATGATGAGAAACTGGGAGAAGCTCTGTATAAAATACACCAGGAGGATCCCACAATAATAGTGGAGTACTCAAAGGAACTGAAACAGATTATTGTTCACGGGCAGGGCGAATACCATCTTAACATAATGAAGTGGCATCTGGATAATATTTACAAAATCCCGACTAACTTCAATCCCCCACGGATACCTTACCGCGAGACAATCACAAAGACTGCGCAGGCCGATTACAGGCACAAGAAGCAATCCGGAGGTGCCGGGCAGTTTGGTGAGGTGCATCTTATTGTTGAACCTTATGTTGAAGGGTCTCCAGAGCTTTCGATGCTTAAAATTGCAGGCAAGGAGATAAAGCTTTCTGTAAGAGCCAAAGATGAAATTGATCTTGAATGGGGAGGCAAGCTTGTTTATGTAAACTGCATAGTGGGAGGTTCAATCGATGCAAGGTTTATGCCGGCAATTCTCAAAGGCATAATGGAAAAGATGGAAGTCGGCCCGCTTACAGGCTCCTACGCCCGTGATATAAGGGTTTATGTGTATGACGGAAAGATGCACCCGGTCGACTCGAATGAAATATCGTTCAGGCTTGCAGGCAGAAATGCTTTCAGTACTGCCTTTAAGAATGCAGGTCCGAAAATTCTTGAACCTATTTACGATGTTGAGATAATGGTTCCTTCCGACAGAATGGGTGATGTTATAAGCGACCTTCAAGGCAGAAGGGGAATTGTACTAGGTATGTCAAGTGAAAAGAGGTTCGAAGTGATTAAAGCAAGAGTTCCTCTTGCTGAAATGAATAAATATTCGACAGCATTAAGTTCCATTACCGGCGGGCGTGCAGTGTATACAATGAAGTTTGCAGAATATGCACAGGTGCCAGGAGAGGTTCAGGAGGCTGTAATAAAAGCATATCACGAAGAAGAGGAAGAAGAGTAAAAAGAATAAAAACAGAAGGGGGCACCAATTGGTGCCCCCCTTTTGTTTACACCGCCTTCATTACATCCCAGACAAAAGCCCTGATGCCAACCTCCTTATTAACAGAGTCGATTTTCTTTACTTTCTCCAGAAGCTTGTCGACAAGTTCATCCTCAATAACCGTCAGAAGTATTTTATTGATTTCCGGCCAGGTGTGTGTACCCAGGTGAGGAACCCCGGTATCCGATCCGCGTCCCTGAACATTTTCCCATAAGGAATATCCCCTTATGCCAAGTTTGTCAAGTACATACTCCACCTTTTCAGTATGGGTCTGGTTATATATTATCATTACTGCTTTCATATGAACAATTATTTAATTTACTCATTTATCTGTCTCATTGCCGTCGCCATTAAGTTCCTTCAATTCAGAATACACTGACATCAGTTTATTCCTTTCTCCTCTTTTTGAGAAAATTGCATAGATAACCGGCACCAGGACAAGGGTCACAAATGTAGAGAACACAAGACCTCCTATTACCGCAATACCCATTGGTCTCCAGAGCTCCGAACCGGACCCTGTACTGAGAGAAAGAGGGAGCATCCCCAGTATAGTTGTTAAAGAAGTCATAAGTACGGGTCTTAGCCTTGATCTGCCCGAAATAGATATTGCTTCATAAAGTTCGTTGCCTCTGTCGCGCATCAGATTTATATAGTCGACAAGCACGATGGCATTTTTCACCACTATACCGATCAGCAGGACAGCTCCTATTCCTGAGATAACACTTAAAGTGGTATTTGTCAGATACAGGGCAATTGCCACTCCTGTAAAGGCAAACGGGATAGAAAACATTATGATGAAAGGCATTTTCAACGATTCAAACTGTGAAGCCATAACAAGATAGACCAAGATAAGGCTCACAACTATCAGCATGGCAAGATCCATGAAGGCCTCCATCTGATCTTCTATTGCTCCTGATATCTGAACCATCACACCTGAAGGCTTTTGTGTTTCATTAATTATTCTTTTAAGGTCAGCCTGAATATCTGTCAATGACCTTTTGTAAGGAGTAAATGAGACACGTACAATCCTCTCTTTCCGTTTTCTCTCAATACTCGGCGGAGCCCAGTATTCCTTTACCTGAGCTACCTCTCCAAGTCTTATTACCTGCCCCTGTGCATTCGGTATACCTATATTTTGAATATCAGTCAGTGTTTTTCTGCTGTCTTTTTTAAACCTTACCAGAATATCGTATTCGTCCCCTGACTGGCGAAGCCTGGTTGCAAGCATCCCTTCAATCCTGTTTCTGAGAGCAGTGGCTGCCATTGCAGTATTGAGGCCGTTAGCGCTCATTTTTTCCTGGTCAAAGACAATCTGAAGTTCAGGTTTTGATTTATCACGACTAATTGTAACATCCTTCGTTCCGGAAATCTTTTTAATCTGGTCAGCAAGTTCCTGTGCTACAATATTTGTTTCAGAGATATCATAGCCGTACACTTCGACATCAACTGTATTGCTTCCGAAAGACCCCATGTTCTCGGTAGTGGTAACCCTGAAGTCAACAATTTCCGGGAATTGTGCAAAGTCCGACCTCATTTCCTCCGCGATTTCTGTTGAACTTCTCTTTCTTTCCTCGACAGGCAGAAGCCTGAAAGTATAATTTATTACATGTGTCCCTCCTGAACTGAACATCGAAGCCCATCCACCCTGATCATCATAACCTGTTGTTGTAGAGATAAGATCAACTTCCGGATATTTTGCTTCTATCAGGCTGTCGAGCATATCAGCAATCCGTATGGTATTTTCCACTCTTGTACCCGTCTGAAGCTCAAGAGATGCGCTTACTCTTGATTCATCAGCTTCGGGGAAGAATTCTGTGTCTATTACAGTGAATAATCCCATTGAGACTGCAAAAACCACTATAGAAAAGAGGGTAACAAAAGTCTTATGGTGAAGTGCCCAACGGAGAGTTTTCTCATAAAAACCATCAAACCAGTCAAGGGCTTTTCTTATGCTTCCATCATAGGTAAAGAATGGAGCATCTTGCCTTATAGGCCTGTATTTCAGCAACAATGAGCTTAAGGTTGGCGTAAGTGTCAGAGCGGCAATAGTTGATGTAACAACTGTAACTGTTACACTTAATCCCAGCTGTTTGAACAGAACCCCTGTCAGGCCTTCAACAAAAGTAAGCGGGAAAAACACTGCAACAACAGTCAGTGTTGTAACAATTACAGCAAGCCATACTTCATTGGTTGCATAAATTGATGCTTCACGCGGCCGACTGCCACGTTCAATGTGCTTAGTGATATTTTCGAGAACCACAATGGCATCATCAACCACCATTCCGATTGCTATTGATAATGACACCAGAGAAATAATGTTTATGGATCCGTCAGAAATAAACAGATATATGAATGCCACTATCAGTGATACAGGAATGGTAAGAATAACTATAAATGTCGCCCTCCACCTGCCAAGAAAGAAAAGGACTACCAGCACGACAAATATTGCAGCATACAAAAGAGTTTCTGAAAGATTGTTTATTGAATCCTTTATGAATGATGCACTTGAAAACAGAAGTTCTATTTTTACATCAGGAGGAAGCTCTTTTTTTAGCTGTTCAAGAGTTTTTTCGATTTCGCGG